>JAGBWH010000145.1 GCA_017629925.1 Clostridia bacterium | reverse complement strand
GCCCGTTTCGCTTTTTTCCATTTCAAGCATACGGTGAATGGTGCGCGCCTCTTCCCCCGTGGCTTCAGACATACGCTTTGCGGCTCTGCCTGTGGGGGCGGCTAATGCCGTTTTGAGCTGCATTTGCTTAAACATTCGAATGAGGGCGCGAACAACGGTGGTTTTACCCGTACCAGGTCCACCCGTTAAAATCATGACGCCATTTGACAGCGCTTCGCGGATGGCAACGCATTGCAGACGAGCGAACTGTATATTGCGCTCTGCTTCGGTAATGGCAATGAGGCGAGCAATGTCATGGTCGGACATGACCTCACATGAGCCGGATAGTTCAAGGAGTTTTTTTGCGACGTATGCTTCGGCTTTATCCAAATTACTTGTGAAAATATACTCGTTATTTTCGGGCAGAAGCTGAACCAAGTGACGACGTTTGAGCAAAACCGAGAGCACTTCTTCAATGCGCTCGATCGGTAATCGCAGTTTTTCTGATGCCAAAGACACGAGCATTTGACGAGGCAGGCACGTATGCCCTTGGTTGTTGGCTTGGTCACCAAGAACATAGCGAAGCCCTGAGGTAATGCGGAATTCGCTATCGTTTACAACGCCTAATTTTTGCGCAATAGCGTCGGCACGGTCAAAGCCTACACCGTAAATTTCATCGCAGAGTCGATAGGGATTTTCTTCGATGATGGAAATGGCATTATCTCCCCACTCACGATACACGCGGGAAATGGATGCCATGCCGAGATAGTCACGGCAACACATCATGAGTTTCCTCAAACCATTTTGAGAGCAGAATTGCCGATTGATTTCAGCCGCTTTTTTGCGGGTGATGCCGGGGATATCGGCAAGCCATGTGGGGTGGTGCTCAATCACATCAAACGTATCTACCCCAAAGCGATTGACAATTTTGAGTGCGGTAACAGGCCCGATGCCACGAATGACACCAGAAGAAAGATATTTTAAAATATCCTCAGACTCGGTGGGGAGTGTTTTTTGGAAATTTTCCACCGTAAATTGCTGGCCGTAGGTGGCGTGATAACTCCAATCGCCATAAAGCAGTAGTGTTTCTCCCCGCTGAACATCAGGCATACAGCCTACTGCCACAATCTCTTCCCCGTCATCGGTGAGAAAAGCCAATACGGTGTAATCATTGGTTGCATTGCGGAAAATGACATCCTGCACGGAGCCGGAGATGGAGGGCATATCTTCGGTGCTTTGAATTAAATCTTCCAGTCCCACAGTCTATCACTTCCTTTCGCTTTTCAGGTTCTCTATGTCACAAATAGTGGGGTCTAATTATTTCAGATATTCTTTTAAGGCGTCTACCTTATCGGTATGTTCCCAAGGGGTATCAATGTCTTCTCTGCCCATGTGGCCATATGCAGAGTATTGAGAGAAAATAGGACGGCGGAGACCAAATGCTTTGATGATAGCGGCAGGGCGAAGGTCAAAGATGGCCATTACAGCTTCTTCGATTTTGCTTTCATCCACTTTGGCTGTGCCATAGGTATCTACATTGACAGACACGGGTGTGGCTACGCCAATCGCATAGGCGATTTGCACTTGGCATTTTTCAGCCAAGCCTGCGGCAACGATATTTTTTGCCACATAACGTGCAGCGTAGGAAGCGGAACGGTCCACTTTGGTGCAGTCTTTGCCGGAAAACGCACCGCCACCGTGACCGCAATAGCCACCATAGGTGTCTACGATAATCTTTCTGCCGGTAAGGCCTGTGTCCCCTGCGGGGCCACCAATCACAAAACGACCTGTGGGGTTAACGAAAATTTTGGTATCTTCGTGCATCATGTCAGCAGGGATAATGGGGGTGATCACGTGCTCGATCACATCACGGCGAATTTGCTCGAGCTCCACCGCGGCACTATGTTGAGAAGAGACGACAATCGCCTCTACCGATACGGGCTTGCCGTCTTCGTATGCCACGGTCACTTGGGTTTTACCGTCTGGACGGAGGTAAGGCAGCGTGCCGTTTTTTCTCACCTCGGTGAGACGAAGCGCCATTTTATGCGCCAAAGAAATGGGGAGTGGCATCAGTTCTTTGGTTTCAGTGCAAGCATAGCCAAACATCATGCCTTGGTCACCTGCGCCTGTGTTCAGGTCATCGGTGAGGGTGCCTGCTTTGTCTTCTGCGCATCTGTCAACGCCCAATGCAATGTCGGGAGATTGACCATGCACAGCCACAAGCACACCGCAGGTGTTGCCATCAAAGCCATAATCGGAATGATTATAGCCGATATCGCAGACGGCTTCTCTTGCGATTTTTTCAATGTCAACATAGGCTGAGGTGGTAATTTCGCCCATGACGGTAATCATGCCTGTGGTCACAAAGGTCTCACAAGCCACGCGCGCCATAGGATCCTGTGCCACGATGGCGTCAAGGACAGAGTCAGATATTCTGTCGCAGATTTTGTCGGGATGTCCTTCTGTGACGGACTCCGAAGTAAATAACATTCTTCTCATTTTTTTATCCTCATTTTTTTAATTTATCAATTTTAGCAAAAAAATAAACGGCATATTGCCGTTTCCCGAATATGCCCTATCTTATCGGGAATTGGCACCTTGTAGAATACAGGTTGCCGTGGCTTCACAGGGCCTGTCCCTCCACCACTCTTGATAGGTATTTTTCATTATATCACACATTCCCCTATTTTGCAATATCTATGATAAAAAATATTTCAAAAATTTTATATGATATATTTGCCATCAAAAATCTAAGGCAAAAATGCGATCTATTTTGCGCCAAAAATAGAAAAAGCAGGCAGTTTTTTGCCCCAAAAGATTGACAGCTCCACATGGATTATGTTACAATAATGAGGCAATCGAGATTGCAAAGCATGAAAAAAAGGAGGACGTAAAATGGCGAGAAAACAAACGGCTATGTCAGTTTCCGTTATCATCATCAGCGTGATTGCTTTTGCTGCATTGGTGTGGACTGTCATTTTCTTGTCTTTATCCGTTTTTACCAAACCCCCACCGCCCACAAATGATGTTGGTGCAAATCTTGGCCATGCTATCGCTTTGGTGATTACCTTATTGCTTGGTTTGATTGGCGCCGCTGTCACATGGTTTTTTGGGATTTTGGGTTCTATTCTCTCTTTTGTCTTGCATCGTCGCTTGCGTCGAAATCTCACGGAGGCAAATCCTTTGGTGGAAGGCGAGACAGCGCCACTTCCCCATTCTCCCACCCCTCCGAGAAAAATGCTGCTCACAAGCAAAATTCTATTTTGGTCTGATTTGTCCTTTTTTGTGATAAGCATCGTGTATACAGCTATCGCCTTTATCATACATCAAGCATAAGATCACTCTTGTGTCTCCTGATTTGCGCCTTTATGTTTACATGGCCGTTATTTCAAATTAACATCTAAAAATTTAGGAGATAAAAAATTATGTGGTTTGTTTATGCATTGATTGCGCTACTCTGCTGGAGTGGCTCTGATATTTTTTCAAAAGTAGGCAGTAAGCCTGATGATAAGTATAGCCATTGGAAAATGGTTGTAGCCGTTGGCCTTGTGATGGGGCTTCATGCGGCGTATGAAGTTTTCATTGGCGGAGTGGACTTTACCTTTTCCGCTATGTGGCAATACCTTCCCGCTTCCCTGCTCTACATTGGCTCTATGGTCATTGGATATGTGTCCCTTCGCTATATTGAGCTTTCTATTTCTTCCCCTATTTGCAATTCCTCCGGTGCTTTGGCTGCACTGTTTTGCCTCGTTTTCCTCAAAGAAGCCCCCGAAGAGTGGCTCGTTTGGGTGGGTGTGGCACTCATTGGTCTTGGCGTTGTGTATCTCGGCGTGGTCGAATACAGAGAAGATTTAGATGCCCATGACCTGCGCCAATCTACGGCACTCAGAAAATACCAAAAAAGTTTTATTGCATTGCTTCTCCCCGTGCTCTACTGTCTCATTGACGCCGCAGGTACGGTGGTTGACTCTGTGATTTTGGAAACGATGGACGAAGAGGTTGCCAACGTTGCCTATGAACTGACCTTCCTTTTGATGGGTATTGTGGCGGCGGTTTATGTATTCGCTATTCGTCGTGAAAAGGTGTCTGTGCCTCGTGAAGTACCGAAACTCATCGGCGGTGTGTGCGAAACGGCAGGTCAATTGGCGTACATTTTCGCCATCAGCGACGAGCAAAACGGCCCTGCTGCCATGGCGATTATCTCTGCTTACTGCGCTGTTTCTGCGCTGTGGGGCAGACTGTTCCTCAGGGAAAAACTCAGCTGGAAGCACTACCTCGCCATTGCCATTGCCCTTTGCGGTATCGTTGTTTTGGGCATATTTGACGCATAATTAAGTATATATATTTTACGCTTTGCTTTGAAAGGAGATTTGTGATGGAACAAGTCAAAATTGGTATTATTGGTATGGGTAACATGGGCAGAAGCCATGCCAAACGCATTATGGCAGGCGAAGTGCCTCACATGACACTTGGGGCGGTTTGCGATATCGATGCTGATGCAAGAGCATGGTGCGCAGAGGAATTTCCTTCTGTGCCTCTGTTTGAGACGGCAGAGGAGATGATAGAAAAAACTGCGCTTGACGCTGTCCTTGTGGCTGTGCCTCACTATGATCATCCCAAATACGCCATCATGGCATTTGAAAAGGGACTTCACGTCTACTGCGAAAAGCCCGGTGCCGTTTATACCCTGCAAACACAAGAGATGATTGAATCGGCTAAAAAACACAACCGCGTGTTCTGCGTCGGCTTCCAACAACGTACCCTTCCCCAATTCCAAACCATTAAAAACATGATTTCAAGTGGCGAACTTGGGCATATTAAAAAGGTGATTTGGATTGTGACAAACTGGTACCGCCCCCAAGCATACCATGACAGTAGCGAATGGCGTTCCACTTGGAAGGGTGAAGGCGGAGGCACAATCGTCAACCACAACCATCACAATATTGATTTGTTCCAATGGATGTTTGGCATGCCTGATAAGGTATTCTGCACGATTGACTACGGCAAATATTACGATATTGAAGTAGACGACGATGTGAATGCGATTTTCCGCTATGACAGCGGCACAATCGGTATTTACACCACCTCCACAGGTGAGCAACCCGGTACCAATCGCTTGGAAATTTCCTGCGATATGGGTAAACTCGTGCTGGAAAGTGGCAAGCTGACATTCTACAAGAGCGAAGTCTCCGAAAGAGAATTTAACAAAACCAACACCGCCTCTTTCCCCTCTATTAAGTGCGAAAAGCTGGATATTGAAATCCCCGCCGCCACCATGCAACAGCATAATGCTTTGCTTGAGGACTTTGCTTTGGCTGTGCTGGAAGGCACTCCCCTGCTCTCTCCCGGTGAAGAATGCATCAACGAGGTACTGCTGGCAGACGCCTTCTACTATTCCGACTGGACAGGCGAATGGATTGATACCAAACACTTTGACCACCAAGGTTTCTATGCGGCACTAAAAGAAAAAGCGGACAAATCCACTTATGTGAAAAAAGTCCGCAAAGTGACCTCCACCATTCACTAATCTCTGCCCAAACGGCAGAAAAAGGTCACAAAATGCCGTTTTCGTCTTTCTTTGGCATCGTGTGAGTTTTTTTCAATGTATAGATAACGCCCAAGCGAGGTTTCTCTCGCTTGGGCGTTTTTGCTTATTTCTTATACCAATAATAGTCATCATACGTTGAGGTAAAGTACGTCACGTTTTGGCTGGCATCTGTGACGGGTGTGTATGTTCCGT
>JAGBWH010000144.1 GCA_017629925.1 Clostridia bacterium | reverse complement strand
GTGGTATCTGCCGATTACGTCACCCTGACCGACGGTACAGGTATCGTGCATACCGCACCCGCATTTGGTGAAGACGACGCCAATACAGGCAGAAAATGGAAGTTGCCCTTCGTGCAACTCGTGGACAGCAAGGGCGAGATGACACCCGAGACAGGCAAGTTTGCCGGTTTGTTCGTCAAAAAAGCGGACCCGGTCGTGCTGGACGATCTCAAAGAAAGAGGCTTGCTCTTTTCCGCCCCCAATTTTGAACATGATTATCCGCATTGCTGGCGTTGCAATACCCCCCTGCTCTACTATGCCAGAGACTCTTGGTTTATTCGCACCAGCACCCTGCGTGAAAAATTAGTCGCCAATAACAATACTGTTAACTGGATTCCCGAAGGCATTGGACGCGGTCGTTTTGGCAACTGGCTGGAAAACTTCCAAGACTGGGCCATCAGCCGTAACCGCTATTGGGGCACTCCCCTCAATATTTGGGTTTGTGATTGTGGCCACCGCCACGCCATTGGCTCAATTGACGAACTGAAAGCCATGTCCAACAATTGCCCCGAGGATATCGAACTGCACCGTCCCTTTATTGATGCCGTCACGCTTCGCTGCGAAAAATGCGGCGGCGAGATGCACCGCACACCCGAAGTTTTGGACTGCTGGTTTGACTCCGGTTCGATGCCCTTTGCACAATGGCATTATCCCTTTGAAAACAAGGAATTGTTCTTAAATCAATTCCCTGCCGACTTTATCTCCGAGGGTGTTGACCAAACCAGAGGTTGGTTCTCTTCGCTGATGTCCATTTCTACCATGCTCTTTGACCAAGCCCCCTATCGCAATGTGGTTGTGCTGGGTTTGGTGCAAGATAAGAATGGTCAAAAAATGTCTAAATCCAAAGGGAATGTGGTCAATCCTTTCGAGGCGCTTGAAAAATTCGGTGCCGACGCCATTCGTTGGTATTTCTATTCCAACAGCGCACCTTGGCTCCCCAACCGCTTCCACGAAGATGCGGTCGTCGAAGGGCAAAGAAAGTTTATGGCCACCCTGTGGAACACCTACGCTTTCTTTGTACTGTATGCCAATATTGACAATTTTGACGCCACCAAATATACCTTAGATAAAACCACGCTGTGCGCAATGGATAGATGGCTGATGTCCCGTCTCCAAAGCGTCACCCGCGAATATGACGAGCATTTGGCAAATTACCGCATCCCCGAAGCCGCTCATGCGCTTGAAAACTTTGTGGATGAGATGAGTAACTGGTATGTTCGTCTCGGTCGTAGCCGTTTCTGGGCAAAAGGCATGGAGCAAGACAAGATCAACGCCTATATGACGCTGTATACCGCCCTTGTGACCATAGCGAAACTCTCCGCCCCCATGGTACCCTTCCTTGCCGATGCCATCTATCGCAATTTGGTTTGCACCATCGACGCCTCCGCCCCCGAAAGCGTACACCTGTGCGACTTCCCGTCCGTGGATGAGTCTCTGCTTGACTGCGAACTGGAAGAAGATATGAACGAAGTGCTCGTAGCGGTGAATTTGGGCCGTGCTTGCCGTAATGCAGCCACCCTCAAAACCCGTCAACCTCTGGCTCGTCTCTATCTTAAAGGGGACAAACCCCTGCCTGATTTCTGCCGTGAGATCATCGCGCAAGAACTCAATGTGCACGAAGTGGTGCTCACCGACGACGTCAGCGCCTTCACATCCTACGCTTTCAAACCCCAACTCAAAACAGTTGGCCCTAAATACGGTAAATATTTAGGCGAAATTCGCCCTGCCCTGGCAGAACTCAATGGACAATCCGCCATGGCAGAACTCGAGAGCACCGGTCTGCTACGCCTCACCATGAAAGATGGCACCATAGTTGAACTTGGTCGCGATGATTTGCTGATTACGGTGGCACGAGTGCCCGGCTTTGTATCTGACACAGACCGTGGCATTACCGTCGTGCTTGACACCAACCTCACAGAAGAATTGATTTGCGAAGGCTTTGTGCGCGAGATTGTGTCAAAAATCCAAACCATGCGTAAAGACAGCGGTTTTGAAGTAACCGACCATATCCGCATTGGCATCAAAGGCAATGCCAAACTCGAAGCCATCCTGCGCGAAAACGAAGCAGAGGTGTGCCGTGACGTTCTCGGCGAGGCCGTCTGCTACGGAGAAAGTCTCAAATTTGCCCAAGAATGGAATGTCAACGGCGAAATGGTTGAGCTTTCCGTTGAAAAAGTCTAGATAGTACCCTAAAGGGAGAGGATCATGTGTTTTGCATACTCTCCCTTTTTCTTTTGCCATGTGCCATTTCGATGAAAAAAACAATTTTTTCTTCTGCGCCACGATAGATATGTGCAATATATATATTGAAAAAGCAAAAACAAACTGCTATAATGAAACTATCTATTTGATGTATAGCCCAAAATACGATAAAAATGATATGATAGGAGTACCGAAAATGGAAAAGGTAAGAATTCAGGACGATCTATACACCTATGTCAACCAAGAAAAATTAGACGAGCTGGTCATTCCCGACGATATGCCCGTGGCAGGTGGTTTCGCAAGCCTGAGAGATGATGTGGAAAAATTGATGATTGGTGAATTTCAGACCATGTGCCAAACAGGCAATTATCCAAACGACTACCTCAAACACGCTTGCACACTCTTCGCCTTGGCAAAAGACACCAAAAGAAAGAAAAAACACGGCATCAAGCCCGCGCTGAAACACCTCGCAATCCTCAAAAAACTGAATACCCTTCGCGGTTTTACACTTCATGCAAAAGAATTGGTCGAAAAAGGCATTGCCATGCCCATTGAAATTGCCGTTGAACCCGATATGAAAAACACATCTCGCCACTGCGTGATGATTCAAGGCCCCGGCGTCATTTTGCCCGATGCAAGCTATTACAGCGAAAGCATGGCACAGCAAAAAGAGCAACTACTCGCTATGTGGAGTGGTATGGCAGGGAAAGTGCTTTTGCATGCAGGTCACAGCGAAGAAGAGACAGCACAGCTCCTCCAAGAGACGCTCGCATTTGACGCACTCGTGGCAAAATATGTCAAGAGCCGTGAAGAATGGTCTGAATATGTGAAAATGTATAATCCCATGTCCACCGGCAGAGTGGCAGGAATGCTCAAACCCTTCAACTTCAAGAAATTGCTCAAAGATTTGTTTGGCTGTGTGCCTGAAACCATTATCGTGGCAGAGCCCAGATATTTTAAGCATTTCAAAGAAGTATGGAATGAAAACACCTTCGAGATGTATAAAAAATGGGCGTATGTAACCACTTTGGTGGGTAGCTGCAGCCTGCTCTCTGAAGAACTGCGCGACCTGGGCGGTTCGTTTAGCCGTGCGCTTTCTGGTATCGCTGCCGTTTCCTCTGCTGAAAAATTCGCTTACCAATTGGCATCGGGTATGTATAGCGAGCCTGTAGGTCTTTACTATGGCGAAAAATATTTTGGCGAGGAAGCCAAAGCCGATATTATTGACATCGTCAAACAAATCGTTGCCACCTACCAAAAGAGAATTGCCACCAATGATATTTTGGAGCAAGCCACCAAAGACAGAGCCATTTTGAAACTCTCCAAAATGGGCATCAAAATGGGTTATCCCGATAGAGTAGAGGCCATCTATGATCAACTGGTCTTTGACGAATCTCGCTCTTTGTTTGATATTGTCCATACCCTCTCCGCCATCAGACGCGCGGACACCTTTGCCAAACTCGGCAAGGAAGTAGACCGCACCCATTGGGCAATGCCTGGCCATATGGTCAACGCTTGCTACGATCCTTTCGTCAATGATATCACCTTCCCCGCCGCGATTCTGCAAGCCCCCTTCTATTCCATCCACCAAACCAGAAGCGAAAACTTGGGCGGTATCGGTGCTGTCATTGGTC
>JAGBWH010000143.1 GCA_017629925.1 Clostridia bacterium | reverse complement strand
CCTGCTTCAGAGAGAGATTTTTCGATTTGGAAAATCATAGATTCTGCATGGTTTTTGGCTTCTGCAGCTTCATGCATTTTTCTGTCTTCTTCCGCGTGCATTTCAGCTTCGCGAACAGCACGATCAATTTCCTCTTGAGACATATTGGTGGAAGAAGTGATGGTGATGTGTTGTTCTTTACCGGTACCCTTATCGGTTGCGGTAACGTTTACAATACCGTTGGCGTCGATATCAAAGGTGACTTCGATTTGGGGAACACCACGGGGAGCGGCAGGAATACCGTCCAGCACAAAACGTCCGAGCGTGGTATTGCCTTTTGCCATGCTTCTTTCGCCTTGCAGTACATGGATTTCCACGGAAGTTTGACCATCTGCGGCAGTAGAGTAGACTTGGCTCTTTTTCACAGGAATGGTGGTGTTGCGTTCGATAATGCGGTTAAACACGCCACCCAGCGTTTCAATACCAAGAGACAGGGGTGTTACGTCGAGCAGAAGCAAATCTTTGACTTCGCCACCGAGCACACCTGCTTGAATTGCAGCACCGATTGCCACACATTCATCGGGGTTGATGCCCTTAAAGGGATCTTTGCCGATCAGTCTCTTCACGGCTTCTTGCACAGCAGGAATACGAGTAGAACCACCAACAAGCAGCACCTTGGAAATTTGAGAAGCAGAAAGGCCTGCATCAGACAATGCACGATTGACAGGGCCCATGGTTGCTTCTACCAAGTCTGCGGTGAGTTCGTCGAATTTCGCACGAGTAAGGGTGGCTTCAAAATGTTTAGGACCTGTGGCATCAGCCGTAATAAAGGGAAGAGAAATATTAGAAGAAGTCACGCCGGAAAGTTCGATTTTGGCTTTTTCAGCGGCTTCTTTGAGACGTTGCGCTGCCATTTTATCTTTACGCAGATCAATGCCACCGTTTTCAGCAGCAAATGTTTGCGCCATCCAGTCGATGATGCGTTGGTCGAAGTCGTCACCACCCAGACGGTTATTACCTGCAGTTGCCAATACTTCAAACACGCCATCAGAGATTTCAAGCAAAGATACGTCAAATGTACCGCCACCAAGGTCGAAGATCATCACCTTTTGTTCTTCTTCTTTATCCATACCATACGCCAAAGCAGCAGCGGTAGGCTCGTTGATAATACGAAGCACTTCAAGGCCTGCAATTTTGCCTGCATCCTTTGTCGCTTGGCGTTGCGCATCGGTAAAGTAAGCAGGAACAGTAATGACCGCTTGAGAGACGGTGGTGCCGAGGTAAGCTTCTGCATCGGCTTTCAGTTTTTGCAAAATCATTGCGGAGATTTCTTGGGGAGTGTACTTTTTGCCGTCGATAGAGACTCTGTAATCACCGCCCATTTCGCGTTTGATAGAACTGATAGTGCGGTCGGGGTTGGTGACGCTTTGACGTTTTGCCACTTGACCTACCATACGTTCGCCGTTTTTAGAAAATGCAACAACGGAAGGTGTTGTTCTGGATCCTTCCGGATTAGGAATGACGATCGGCTCGCCACCTTCAAATACAGCCACACAAGAGTTGGTGGTACCAAGGTCAATACCAATAATTTTTGCCATAATAATTTTCCTCCAAATTGGTTATATAATGTTTATTTTGATTTCTAATTTAATTAAGCACCTTTACCATGGCATAACGGAGCACGCGGTCCTCTTTTTTGTATCCTCTCATGAACACATCAGAGATGTATGCCTCAGGTTTTTCGGGATCTTCGTCATGCATCACAGCATTATGCAGGTTGGGATCGAATGTATCGCCCACTTCGCCGTAGGCCTCAACGCCATGCTTTTTCAGCATTTCCTCCACTGCACCCAGCGTCATTTGCAGGCCCTTTGCCACTTGCTCATTGTCACCTGCCATCAAAAGGGCACGTTCAAGGTTGTCAATAACAGGAAGCAAATCTTTGAGCACATCAAAGGTCGCGTCGGTAAAAAGGCTTTCTCTTTCTTTTGCGGTACGACGGCGGAAATTGTCATATTCAGCCATCATGCGTACATATTTTTCTTTGGTCTCTTCAAGTTCTGCCACAGCGCCTACCAACGCTTCTTGTGTGGCGGCGAGTTCTTTGCGAAGTTTTGCCAGTTCGACTTTGTCTTTCTTTTTGCCTTTTGTTGCTTTGCCCTCTTGGACGTCTTCTTGAGGCTCTTCTTGCGTTTCGGGCTCGGTTTCCTCTTCTATGTCGACGATTTCCTCGTTTTCGGCGGGGGTTTCGTCTATTTCAGTTTGATTTGGTTCTTTTTCAATCACGATATATGTCCTCCATTATTACATTTTAGGTGTCGCTGTCCTCGTCCGAAGAGGGCAGGGGGAGTGGTTGTTCTCCCGAAAGCAAACTGTCAATGCCACGCGTTAGCCTGTCAATGGTTGAAATGACTTTTGCATAATCCATACGGCGAGGCCCAACCACGCCAATCGCACCAATCACTTTGTCTCCACGTTTGACGGGACGGTAAATCAAAGTGGAATTGTTCATGACCTTCACACTATTTTCGCTCCCGATCAGCACCTGCACACCGTCGCTTTCATCGTGTGTGGCTGTTCCGTCTGCGATAGCGGCGAGCAATTCCTGCTTATCTTCAAACAAGGCAATCATATTGCGAAGTTCATCAATATCTTCATATTCGGGATATTGAAGCAAGCGAGTGACGCCTTCCACGCGCAAGTCGCTTCGGCCTTGCTCTTGCATGGTATCGTAGATAATGGTCATGAGTTGTCTCATGAGCGCCGAGTGCTTGCCCGCACGGTTTTCTAATTTTACAATCAACGGCAGGTTGATCTCATTTGCACTTTTACCAATGAGCAACTCATTGAGCGCATGGAGTATGGTAACAAGGTCTTGGGGCGAAAATTCGGGCACCGTTTCAATCGTTTTGGTACAAACGGCACCGGAAACAAAAATCATAATCAGCAAAAACTTGCCCTCGTCCACATAGATACCATCAAACTTTGCCACACTCACAAGCGCAGGTTTGGCTTTGACGGTAATGCAGGGATAGTTGGTCAACGCCGCCGCCATGCGGGACGCCTCTGCTAAAATGCCATCAAGTTCGCCTAATTTAAGACGCAAATTGGCACTCATTTGTTGAATTTCTGCCGCGGCGGTGCTGTAATTTTCAAGCAAACTGTCCACGTAGTAGCGATACCCTAACTCCGTGGGTACACGGCCCGCAGAGGTGTGCGGTTGTTCGAGCAACCCCATTGCTTCCAGCTCTGCCATTTCGTTACGTATGGTCGCTGAGGAGCAAGATAGCCCCGGATGCTGCGACAAGTGCTTTGAGCCAACCGGCTCACCGTCTTGCACATGAGACTCTATGATGGCTTTCAAAATCAGTTTTTTACGTGGGGTAAGTTCCACCATACACCTTTGCTCCTTCCCTCATTTTTTAGCACATTCGCACTTATGTTGCACGTTTTTTCCTGATTTTATACAAAATCACAAGAAAAAACCATCATTTTTGCGATTTTTTGGCATATTTTTAGCACTCTTTAGCTTTGAGTGCTAAATCTATGTATACTTTACCATTTTCTTTTGATAAAGTCAATAGTTTTGCCAAAAAAACAGGTGCATTTTTCTATTTTAACACCCAATTCACATTTTTGGGTGATATTTCGCCCGCACTTCAAAGCAAGAGGTGCGTTTGCTCTTAAAATTTTCCTTGACTTTTATACATTGTTGTTATATAATATAGGATGTGGAGTTTTAGATTCCGTTATAATTATGTCAATCTCATAATCAATACGAAAATAGACTCTTCTTTCCAAGCTGTCTTAAATACGCTAAAATCACGAAAGGAGGTACAGTAATGGAAATGTGGTTAATGCTCATTATTGGAGCAGCTGCAGGTTTGGTATGCGGTATTGGTGCAGGATACCTTTGGCGTAAAAAGGTTGCCGAAGCCAAGATTGGTTCCGCAGAAAAGCAAGCCAATCAAATTCTGGAAGACGCTATCAAGCAAGCAGAAACACGCAAAAAAGAATCTCTTATTGAAGCAAAAGAGGAAATCATTGCTGCAAGAAACGAAGCCGAAAGCGAACTCAAAGAACGCCGCAAGGAAGTTTCTCGCATGGAACGCCGCATCCAGCAAAAAGAAGAATTGCTGGACCGCAAAACCGAAGCAATCGAAAAGAAAGAACAAATTTTGCAAACCCGTCAAGCAGAAGTAGATGCCCTGAAAGCACAAGTGCAATCCGTGCTCGAAGAGCAACTTGCCCAACTTGAAAGAGTAGCCGGTATGACGCGCGAAGAAGCTAAGGCTGAAATCGTAGCTCGTCTGGATAGCGAAATTGCCCACGAAACCGCCATGAAGCTTTCCGCATACGAATCTCAATTCAGAGAAGATGCAGAAGCCAAGGCAAGAGACATTTTGGCGCAAACCATTCAGCGTTGTGCCGCTGACCAAGTCAGCGAGGTTGCCATTTCTGTGGTGGCTCTGCCCAACGAAGAAATGAAAGGTCGCATCATCGGTCGCGAAGGCCGTAACATTCGCGCCATTGAAACCCTCACCGGTGTGGAACTCATCATCGACGACACACCCGAGCTCATTACTATTTCGGGATTTGATCCCGTGCGCAGGGAGGTGGCAAGGCTCGCCCTTGAAAAACTCATCTCTGATGGTCGTATCCATCCTGCCCGCATTGAAGAAATGGTAGAAAAAGCCCAAAAAGATGTTGACAATTTCATCAAGCAAGCAGGCGAAAAGGCCATCTTCGAGACCGGCGTTCACGGCTTGCATCATGAAATCATCCGTCTGCTTGGCCGCATGAAGTACCGCACAAGTTACGGTCAAAACGCCCTGCGTCACTCCATCGAAGTGTCTCTGCTCAGCGGTATGCTGGCGGACGAGCTGGGTGTTGACAGCACCGTTGCGAAACGCGCAGGTCTGCTGCACGACATCGGCAAAGCCATGACTGCCGAGCAAGAAGGCTCCCACGTTCAACTGGGTGTAGACATTGCTCGCAAGTATCATGAATCCAAAGAAATCATCCATGCCATCGAAGCCCACCACGGCGAAGTGGAATGTCAGTCTGTGATTGCCTTTATCGTGCAAGCCGCCGACGCCATTTCCGCCGCACGCCCCGGTGCTCGCCGAGAAAACATGGAAAACTACATCAAACGTCTCCAAAAACTTGAAGAAATCGCCGGAGAATTTTCAGGCGTCGAAAAAACGTTCGCCATCCAAGCCGGCCGCGAAATTCGTGTCGTCGTCAGACCTGAAGAGGTCACAGAGGACGCCATGATGCTCCTCGCCCACGACATTGCCAAGAAGATTGAAGCCGACCTCACCTACCCCGGCCAAATCAAAGTCCATGTCATCCGTGAGAGCCGCGCCGTAGAATATGCGAAATAAGAGCGTGTTCTCAGCTTAGCGAGAACATCTCGACAAAAAAACCAAGAGCAAGAATAGAAGGTTTTAT
>JAGBWH010000142.1 GCA_017629925.1 Clostridia bacterium | reverse complement strand
GTTCTGTAAATGGATGCCACTTCGCTGAGTTCCTCCATTTCGGAGGGGGTGAGCTTATTGGGATTCATTTCATATCCATAGGTGCCAAAAAGTGCCAGTTGGGCTTTGGTTTTGTAGGAGGTGATAAAGTGGTCATTGACATGAGCGCCAATGGTGGATAGGGGATAGCCGAGAGAAGTGTTATATTGAATAGTCAATCTTTGGGCAGGGTCGGACTCGTCGCTCGTCCAAATTTGAGGACAGTAGTAGAGTGTGCCAAGGTCAAAACGGCCACCGCCGGAGCTGCATCCCTCAATCATGATATCGGGCCAGTCACGGCGAATACGAGAAATGAGATCATAGTATCCGAGCGCCATGCGGTGATAGATTTCACCTTGTTGCTCTGCGGGATAGTGGCGAGAAAAATGTTCACACACCACGCGGTTATAATCCCATTTAATATAGCTGACGGGGTATTCAGCCAAAAACGCCTTCATTTGCTGATAGATATTCTCTACTACTTCATCATAAGAGAAATCAAGATGCAATTGATGACGGCCAAGCGACACTTCTTCAGCATCAGGCTCACCCGGCACATAGTCGGGGTGCGCACGGTAAAGTTCGCTTCTGGGGTTGACCATTTCCGGCTCAAACCAAATACCGAATTTGATGCCTTTTTCTTTGCAATGGTCCATGACCTTGTGCAAATCAATTTTGCTGTGGTTGACAAACCAATCGCCCAGACCTTCCCAGTCATTATTGCGGGTGCCAAACCAACCATCATCGAGCACAAAAAGTTCTGTGCCGATTTTGACGGCATCGTCAATATAGGAAATAACGGACTCGGTGTTGAAGTTGAAGTAGCATCCTTCCCAAGAGTTAAAGAGGACGGGTTTATAGGCTTTATCGTGAGCGTATGTAATCAGATGGTCGCGTATGAAGGTGTGGAAGGCTTGAGACATACCATCCGTGCCTTCACAGGAGTAGGCAATCACCGCTTCGGGGGTTTGGAAGGTCTCTCCGATATGCAGTTTCCATCTAAAATCTTCATCGTTGATACCATAGGTCACGTGAAGGTCGTGCGTGCGTGTGGTTTCGGTGCGGAATTTGAAGTTGCTACTGTATATCAAATTAAAGCCGATGACCTCGCCTTGAGACTCGGTTGCGCCACATTCTTTAAGATAGACGAAGGGGTTTTCTTCATGGCTACTTCTGCCATTATTGCTACAAACCTCTTGCACGCCGTCCACAACATGATTTTCCACATAGTCTCTTTCTTGCGCCCATCTACCGGGGAAATGCACCAAATCGTAGTTATCGGAGGGCAAGTCTAACTGCATAGACATGGCTCTATCAATAAAGACAGTATCGCTTGTGCGATTATGAATATCAAAATGCTTGACGATAATGTTGATATGACGATAAAGGGTGAGATAATAGGTAAGATAGAGGTCTCTTGATTCTTCTTTCAAAAGGATTTCAAGCGTTTGGCAATCCTCTTCCCCACCGCGCGCACAAGGCATTTGGGAAAGGGGGGCTATGCCACCATAAATTTTGTGGCTCACATATTGGAAATTGGTCACATAAGAGCCATTTTTTCTTTGAACCAAAATGGGAGCGTGACGTTTATCACTCAAACCATGCGAGGAAAGTTCCAAAGCATCGGAATAGTGTTTGTCATAGTTGCGGTGCTCGGTGGTGGGGACGTGCAGGTATTCTGCGCCTTTTATCTGAATAAGACCGAGCAGATCCTCCGCCTGACCTTCCCAGCTTTTACCCATATAGACAGTTTCAAGATAGCCCCTGTCGCTGACATGGATCACATAGGTAAGTTTGCCATTTGAGAGGGTGAATAGTTTTTGTTTTTCAAGATAACTAATCATTTGTCTTTCATCCTTTTAGTTCAGTTTTTTTAAAGCAAAGGTGTTTACTTTTCCAAGCGTGCCGTTGGTGTCAATGCTCACGTAGGTGACACCGTCTCCGTGGGATACGGTGATACCTTCATCTGCATGGGCCAACGCATACTCGCCTTCAAAGTTCAAAGTGAGGCTGGGGTGCATATGTGTGGCTTCGCACACTTGACAGAGAAGCCCGTCCTCTGTTTTTTGTGTCATGAGCACACAAGGCAGCGAAGGCGTGACACCATAGGCGGAGGTAGCCTCAAAGAATGTATACGCCAAAATGCCTACCTCTTCGTGGGTGGCAACCATGACCTCCGGTGTATTTTTTAGGACTTTTACAGGGGGGTTTTCCATATATTTAGCGGATGTGGCATCATCCATACCAGGAAGAAGCAGGTAAGCAAACCCTTCATTTTGAGGATGCTTGCCATGGCGAAGGAGGAGTTCGAAAAATCCGTTGCCATCTCCATGTCTGCGGTGCCACACATCTGTTTTGTCAAAAAATGCATACGTACCAAAATCGGGGTTATAAATGCGAGAGATACCTCTAAGTGCTCTGTCCGCTTTGGTGGGACGGAATATTTCACCGTCACAGGTATATACCTGCTCTTTTTTAGGTTTGGTGCATTTGCGGTTTTCCACCACCGTGTAGACCATGTTGCCATCCGAGCAGGTGATGCCTGCCCCCATGACAAGAATGCCTTCGGGGAAGAAAAACCATGATTTTTTCAAATCCAAATCCGAAGAAAAACCATAGTGCCAAGGGAAATTAAATGGCTCAAAACCAATATGCGTACCTGCCATAGCGTAACTGCCACTATGCACGCCACCGCCAAAGGCATAGGTGCCGCAAGGCATAAAGACCACGCTTTCCACAGCACGCTCAACATCGGTGACGGTGGTGCCCGGGAAACGATAGGGATCTGCGCCCGCATAGTAATGACCATCGTAGGCGTATATGTCGTCGGTGACAATGGCAAGAGAGCCTTCCCCTTGATACCAACCGTATTTATTTTCTTCATTGATGCTTTCGTAGCGCACAATGCGCGATGTAGAAAATGCGAGGGTAGCGCAATACGCTTCACTTTGGGTGATGAGTCTATCCATGGCATTGAACATACGCGCAAAGGGTTTGATCGCTTTTTTGGGCGTTGCCATCATTTGTTCGTAATACGGAATGGCAATCGCAGACAAATGGTCGCGAAGGTCCACATGGAAAGGCTCGTTGGCATCGCACCATGCATGAATAGTGCCAAACAAGTCTTCTTGCTCTTCTTTTGTGGCAATGGAGAGCAGTTTTAGGCCCGCACCCGCTTGACGAGCGGCTTTGCCGTCTCCCCTTGTCCCACGTCCACACACGGATTTTTGCACCACGCCTTTATAAATAAAGGGGGCAAAGGCATCAGAGAAATGATGAATCAGCATTTTGCGATGACATTCGGGAATTTCAAGGGGGGTATCTTTGAATACGTAAAAGAAATCAACGATATTTTCCAGATAGTTGGTGCCGTATCCACCAATATAGGGGCTGTTGGTATGTTGAATAAAGGAGCCGTCCTCATAAAATCCGTCATTGTCTGTGACATAGCAGAATACCGTTTGCATACGGCGCAGACATTCCACCAACCGAGGCACATCTCTTTGGAGGAGCGAGGACAAAATGCACACATAAGAAATCCAAATGCGGTTTGCCTCTGTCATGGCAGGATAGGGATCAAAGCGGTCGGCGGTGGAGAGCCAATGCGAAATTTGGCTTGAACTCACCTTGTCTTCTATGAGCAAAAGGCACTTGACCTGCGCCAAAGGAATACCAATATCCCATTGCCACCAGTTGCCGATTTTGACAGCTTTTTCGCCATAGCCGTGCTCATATACCCAATCAAGACCATAGACAATGTCGGAGAGCAATTCCTCGTTTTGATAGTATTCGCTACCGTAGGTGGCGTAGGCTCTTGCCATGTAAAAGAGGCGTTCGGTGAGCTGTTGCACATGGTGACCTTGGCTCATGTCGGTAAAGTCAGCCCAAAGGCACGTAGTGTCACCTTTTTGCATTTTTTTCCAATGAGTTGCGCCATGAATGCCTACCACCTGTGCATTTTTTGCCGCCATAGGATAGTTTTTCGTCCAGTCAGGACGGCCGATCAGCACTTCTTTCCAACGCGCTTTCATGCTCCCCATTGCGCCCTCTGTGACAAGGCTTTCGTCGGGCGTATACGCAGAGGGGCGACGAGTGAGATACACGTCGCTTAAATACACAAAAGAACCGGGCACGCCATAGATCTCATTTTCCCAACGGGTGGCGTGAAGGCCGACAAAATGAATGTCGTGCATATCCCCGCCAAAGTGACCATCGAGGGTGGTCAGGTCGATGGCATAGTGTCTCCAACCTTTCCATGTGAGTACGATTTGATGGCGAAAATAGGGGGGTTCTTCTACATTTCCCTTCCACTCGCCACGAAGTTCCACAGTAAAGCGGGCTCCTGTGGCATTTTCGCTATACATCCAAAACTCAAGATGGGAATACTTTGTGAAGTCTCTTACACAGGTATTCCAAAACACATTGCGGTAATCGTTTGGATCATACCACAGCCCTACGGGGGTGCCGTCTTGCGTGTGGGAAAGGCGCATACCACCTGTGATGTCTCCGTTTTGGAAGGTGACCAGAGTGACTTTGTCCTCGGGCAAATCTATCTCGGGAAGGGGAGGCAAAACATCGGGTGCAGTCTTGACAAATGGGCAATCTTTTCTTTTATGAGCGCCTGATAGGCTATGTCCTATAATCATCATCTTTCTCCTTTTTGAAAACAAAGAAAATGTGAGTATACACGAATGAGCGAATGACTATAAGGTGGCTATCTCGCTTACGCTTTGGGTTTGCACACAAAGCTGACGATTTTGCCGGGCACGAAAATTTCTTTGATAATTTCCACTTGCGCCAGTTGAGCTGAGATCTTTTCATCTGCCTTGGCAATGGCAAGGGCGGTGTCTCTGTCGCATCCTGTGGGGATCATGATGGTACCTTTAAGTTTGCCGTTAAACTGCACCGCCACTTCAATTTCAGCATCCACAGTTTTTGCCTCGTCATACACGGGCCAAGGTGCGGTGGAGCAGAAGCCTTCTCCGCCCATGCGTTGCCACAGCTCTTCACAGAGGTGAGGTGCGATGGGGCAGAGCAGGCGCACGAATACGGAAAGTTCGTCAAGGGTGAGTGAGCCAACATCATCTATTTGATTGAGCAATGTCATCATGGCAGCAATCGCAGTATTAAATTTGAGTTCTTCAATGTCGGAAGACACTTTTTTGATGGTTTTATGGAAGGCACTTTCGAGTTTAGGTGTAGCCCCATGTCCTTTGGCTTTGCTTTCAAGGTCAGCCACGCGTTCAAGGAAGCGTTTGCATCCTCTCATGCTACTATCACTCCAAGGTGCTGCACTACCATAGTCACCCATAAAGAGGACATAGGTACGAAGGGTGTCTGCACCGAATTTGTCAATGACGTCGTTGGGATCAATGACGTTGCCACGAGATTTACTCATCTTCACCCCGTCAGCCCCCAAAATCAAGCCTTGTGCGGTGCGTTTCGCATAGGGCTCTTTGGTAGGCACTACCCCTAAATCATAGAGGAAACGATGCCAGAAACGGCTATAAATCATGTGGCGAGTGACGTGTTCCATGCCACCATTATACCAGTCAACAGGGAGCCAATATTTGAGTTTATCATAGTCAGCTAAGCTTTGAGGATTGTGGGGATCAATGTAGCGAAGGAAGTACCAAGACGAGCCTGCCCATTGAGGCATGGTGTCGGTTTCACGTTTGGCGTTGCCACCACATTTAGGACAATGGCACTCCACAAACGACGAAATCTTCGCCAGAGGGCTCTCACCCCCCTCACCCGGCTCGTAATTTTCGACTACGGGCAAACGGAGAGGTAATTCTTCAAAGGGAACGGGAACAATGCCACATTTCTCGCAATGCACAATCGGAATGGGCTCGCCCCAATAGCGTTGACGGTTAAATGCCCAGTCTTTCATCTTAAACTGAACGCCCGCTTCGCCAATGCCTTTTTCTTCGAGATAAGTGAGCATGGCAGAAATGGCTTCTTTTTTGTTTTTGATGCCACAGAGGAAGTCGGAATTGATCATCTCGCCGTCACCGGGATAAGCGCACTCTTCGATATTGCCACCTTGGATGACGGGAATAATGTCTGCGCCAAAGGCATGGGCAAATTCCCAGTCTCTTTGGTCATGAGCAGGCACAGCCATAATCGCACCCGTGCCGTAGCCCATCATGACGTAGTCGGAAATAAAGAGAGGAATTTCCTTGCCTGTGATGGGATGGATGGCAGAGATACCTTCCACTCTCACGCCTGTTTTATCTTTGACAAGTTGTGTGCGCTCAAATTCGGTTTTCTTGGCACAAGCGTCTCTATACGCCAAAATGGCATCCATATTACCAATACGATCTTGGTATGTATCAAGTAAAGGATGCTCGGGGGCGATGACCATGAACGTTACCCCAAAGAGGGTGTCGGGGCGAGTGGTATAAATACGAAGGGTATCCTCCACGCCCGAAAGCGCAAAATTCACGAATGCACCAGTGGATTTACCAATCCAGTTTTCCTGTTGCATTTTCACGTTGGGCAGATAATCTACCTCCTCCAGACCTTGGAGAAGTTTTTCTGCATAAGCGGTGATGCGGAGATACCATACGTCCTTGGTTTTTTGCACAATATCGGTATGGCAGATATCGCATTGACCGCCTTGGGAGTCTTCGTTTGAGAGCACTACCTTACAACTGGGGCAGTAGTTGACTTGGGCTCTATCACGGAATACCAAGCCTTTTTCAAACATTTTAAGGAAGATCCATTGCGTCCATTTATAGTAGGATTCCTCGGTGGTGTCGACCACTCTCGTCCAGTCAAAAGCAAAGCCTGCTCTTTTGAGCTGCTGGGAGAAGTGTTTGATGTTGGTATCGGTAACGACACGAGGATGTGTGCCGGTTTTAATCGCATAGTTTTCAGCAGGCAAGCCAAAGGCGTCAAAGCCGATGGGATACAGCACATTGTATCCCTGCATACGGCGTTTGCGAGAGACAACCTCAAGCCCTGAATAGGCTTTGATATGCCCTACGTGCATTCCCGCACCGCTGGGATAGGGGAATTCTACCAGCGCATAGAATTTGGGCTTGTCGCTTTGGTCCTGGGCATGAAAGATGCCATTTTCTTCCCATAATGTTTGCCATTTTTGTTCGAATGATGCAAATTCGTGTTTCATCTCTATTCTTTCCTTTGCTATCTTATGCTTCTTCGGGGGTGGGGAAATATAACTCCATGCGTTGCTCTTCTCCGAGCAAATGCTCCAGATGATAATAATCACGAGAAGCACGGTCGAAAATATGAACGATCACATTGCCAAAATCAATTAAAATCCATGCAGCACCGCTTCTGCCTTCCACACGGGCATCGGTGATACCGCGCAGTTCCATTTCATATAGCAGCTCGTCTGCCAGAGATTTGACATGAGTGGAGGATTTGCCTGTGGCAATTAAATAGTAATCGGCAATAATCGTTGTGGTAGAAACTTGATATAGTTCGGTGTCTACGGCTTGCTTCTCCCATAACACATCTGCCATGGTGCGAGCCACTTTTTCGCCGTCTGCATGGACGAGACTTTCGCGTACTTTGTTGTCTTCGTGCATATTGATTTCCTTTCTAATGTGGGGTTTTTATGTCAAGGTGTTTACAATCTTCGTTATGATAGATCTCCGTAGGACAAGAGGGAGAATGATACACCTCCCGAACACTTTGAATGTGCGGGGCATTCATCACCTCATGAGCGTCAAACGGGGCGGTGGTGGCAAAATACTCTGCGAGCACACGCTTGGCTTCGCTTTTGCACACGGCATAATACCAAAGCCCACTCTTCCCTTCTTTTTGCACGGCTTTGCCGGGGAGAGTCATTGCATAAAGGTCTGTTTCTTTTTTATGGGTGAGAAAATGGGTGGCGTGAGAAAAAATAGTAGCAAGAGGGATATTCGTGAGCGCACCTTCATATAGGGTGCTCACAATAGACAACATTTTGCCAATGTCTCGAACTTGACCGACTTGCTCTAAAAATGCAAACATAAAGATTTTTTGCGCATCTATGCGGCCGAGATCTCCCGTTAGATACCCCGCGCGATGCCGCACAAACGCCACGGCTTGCTCTCCTGTGAGTTTCTGCTCACCTTTGGGCAATGTGTGCACTATGCCATGTTTATCTTGATATGCCACCTCACACGGTAATTTAAGCACAATGCCACCCATGGCGTCCACACCACGAGCCACATCCGCCATAGAAAGCGACAAATACCCATCCACCTGTATGCCAAAAGCATCTGAAACAGACTGAGTGAGATGCGCCATTGCCTTTTTTTGAGAGGCAGGAGACGCGTCTCCTGAAAGGGCGGTCGGGTAGATTTGGTTGATTTTGTTTTGCTCTTTGCCAAAGGCAAAATACGTATCACGGGGAATTTGGAGACAGGTGATGGTGTTTTGGGTGTGAGAATACCGTAAAATCCCCAGCACATCCGTATTGGACGCGGCTTGGTCCACACCTGAGATGAGATAGGTAAAGGATTTTTCCTCTCCCACTTTGGCACAACCGAGCAAACACAAAATCGACGTCATCGCCACGCAAAGCACTACCAATTTTCGCATAGAATACCTCTATCTTTTTTTGATTTTAGTATTCTATTGATTTGCCTGTTTATTCAAAATGGGCGTCTGCACCGTAATAGGCGAGCATTTTTTTGGTTTTTTCATCCAGCCCTTCTGTCACAGAGGCAATATAGTCATATTTTAGATGGAGCATATAGGCAAATGCCAAAGAAAAATAATGCCATTTTTCAGCCTTTGTTTTGGCATAGACAATCGACTCCAAAAACCGACGGCAAGCCTTGCATCTTTCCCATGTTCTGCCTTTTTCGGTAAAGTCTGCCAGCATCAATATACGGGCAAAAGCAGGCATGGGAACATCGCCTTCCGTATGGTGCAAAATCGCATATAAAATGCCACTATCCACATACTCCGGAAAATCCCTTTCGGCAATATACGCTCCGCTTTTGGCATGAAGTATGGGGGGCAAGGCTTTCTCTTTTTCCGTTAACGGAATGCCCAACGTTTCGCACAAGGCAATTTGCTCTTCATCGGGCGTGTCTTTTGCAATATCGTGAAGTAGGGCGGCGACCTGAAGCCTGAGTAGTTCGGTCGGCAAAAGCATTTTGCCCAGCCACAATATTTGCTCCTCTACCCTCAGC
Source organism: Clostridia bacterium (assembly GCA_017629925.1). Taxonomy (GTDB): domain Bacteria; phylum Bacillota; class Clostridia; order Oscillospirales; family CAG-272; genus UBA1740. The sequence continues at coordinate 8,089 of JAGBWH010000142.1, read as the reverse complement.
ACGTGCGCCATGCGCTTTTCGGGCAGACGTTTTTTGACTTGCTCACGGAGAGCATCAACTTGATGGACAGTCATGCTCCGTAGAGCCCGTGGGTGAAAATATAGTCCAGCACAGAAGGGGCAAGGCACTCGGCGCATTTCGCCTTATCACCTTCTTTGATTTTCTCTCGGACATAGGTAGAGGAAAGGGGGTAAGCAGTGGCGTCAAGCAGTTTCACTGTGCCACCATACTTTGACTTGTAGAGTTGGTTTTTTTCTTCGAGGTGTAGAGCAAGCTCTGTGTCTGCGGTGCGTGGCATGAGCACAAACTCACCATAGGAAAACAGCAAGTCGGGGCGATACCAACGATCCAACGCCAATGCCGTATCTGTGCCACAGAGTACCACAAGTTGTTCGCCTTCGCGATAGAGTGAGGCGAGCGTGTCTGCGGTATAGCTGTTTCCACCTCGCAAAATTTCAATGTCAAGCACTTCGGTATGAGGGAGTGAAGCGAAGGCAAGACGACACATCTCGAGCCTGTCCTCCGCTGACACAGCAGTGCTTTGCTTGCCGGGAGAGATAAAAGCAGGGATAATGTATAAATGGTCTAACTTTTCTGCCTCAAGGAAGGTTTGAGCGGCATGAAAATGCCCCAGATGAGGAGGAGAAAAACTACCACCAAATATACCAACACGCTTAGTCATAAAAGAAAATCCTTTGCTTTTTTTGGCTACGACGATACAGCACAAATTTAGAGCCAATGACGGACACAACGTCCGCTTCCACCGCCTCGGAGAGAGCGTCTGCGGCTTCTCTTGCCGTCCACCCGCTATTGTCAAGCACTTTTACTTTGACCAGTTCACGGGCTTCAAGTGCGGCATCCAGCCCTGCGCAAAATTCTTCTGTAAGCCCTCCTTTTCCCACCTGAAAGATGGGTTCCATGGTGTTTGCCATGGCGCGAAGGGTGCTTCTTTGTTTTCCGGTTAACATATATTTTTCCTTATAGGTAAGACTTGATTTGCTCGCAGAATTTCACCATCGCTCTGCCGCGATGGCTGATAAAATTCTTTTCCTCGGGGGAGGCTTGTGCGAATGTTTTTTTGATTTCAATTTGATAGAAGAGGGGATCATATCCAAAACCGCCACAGCCTACGCCTTCTGTCAAAATCAGTCCTTGGCTCTCTCCCCTTACCGTGAAATATCTACCATCGGGGAACACGCAAGCCACAACGGACACAAATTGAGCCGTCCGCTTGTCTGAGGGGATATGCGCCATGTTTTGAATCAAGAGAGAGTTGTTTGACGCGTCGGTTGCCCCTTCGCCTGAATAGCGGGCTGAATAGACACCAGGCGCACCGTCAAGCGCATCCACTTCAAGTCCCGAATCGTCTGCGACGGTGATATAGCCCAGACCTGCGCCCACACGGGCTTTGATGAGGGCGTTTTTTTCGAATGTGTCTCCATCTTCGATAATGTCTTGATGATAGCCAATATCCGAAAGAGAGACCACCTCAAAATGACAAAGTTCGGAGTCGGATGAAAGCAAGGCTTTTAGCTCTTCCACTTTATGGGCATTGTGTGTGGCGAGTAAAATGACACTCATGAGAATAGTGCCTCCGTAAACGCCACAGCGGAAAAGGGCTCCATATCATCAATGCCTTCCCCTACGCCGATAAATTTCACAGGCAAGTTGAGTTCGCCTTTCACAGAAAAGACCACGCCACCTTTGGCGGTGCCGTCCAGTTTGGTCAAAATCAGCCCTGTAATGGCTGCGGTTTCTTTGAATTCTTTGGCTTGCATCACGGCATTTTGCCCCGTGGTAGCATCCAGCACGAGCAATGTTTCTCTATCAGCGCCCGGCAGTTCTCTTGCAATCACACGATTGATTTTTGCCAACTCGTCCATGAGGTTTTTCTTGTTGTGCAGGCGTCCTGCCGTGTCAATGATGAGCACCTCTGTTCCTCTGCTCTTGGCAGAAGAGATGGCGTCAAACACCACAGAGGCAGGATCCGCCCCTTGTGCTTGGCGAATTAAATCCACCTTTGCACGCTCGCACCAAACCGCCAGCTGTTCTGCGGCGGCGGCGCGGAAGGTGTCAGCGGCTGCCACCAATACTTTTTTGCCTTGCTGTTTTAACTGATAGGCAATTTTGCCAATGGAGGTGGTTTTCCCCACGCCATTGACGCCAATGACCAAAATCACAGAGGGAGTGGTGGAGAGTTTCAGCGGCTCACCCTCTCCCACCATTTCGCGCAGGATTTCCATCAATTTGGCTTGCACTTCTTGCGGCTCTTTTAGGTGGTTTTCTTTGACTTCATCGCGCAGGCGATCTAAGATTTCCTCGGTAGCAGACACGCCCACATCAGAAGAAATGAGCAGTTCTTCGAGTTCGTCAAACAAGTCCTCGTCCACACGAACAAAACTTTTGAATAACGTATCTATTTTGCCAAAAATCGCATTTTTAGTCTTTTGCAGACCTGCTTTTAGTTTGTCAAGAAATTTCATCCAGCAACTCCTTCTGCATATTGTCTATCTCATCTACATTGATACCAATGACGCGAGAAATACCTTTTTCGGGCATGGTCACACCATAAAGGCGTTCTGCGATTTCCATAGTACCTCTGCGGTGGGTGATGAGAATAAATTGTGTTTCTGCTGTCATTTTGCGTATGTATGCGCCAAAACGGCTGACGTTGACTTCGTCCAGCGCCGCTTCGACCTCGTCGAGGATACAGAAGGGCGTGGGATTTACCTTGATGATGGCGAAGAAGAGCGCAATTGCCACAAAGGATTGCTCACCACCGGAAAGCAAAGACAAACTCTTGATAATCTTGCCGGGAGGGGCTACACGGATCTCAATACCTGAGGTGAGTACGTCCTCGGGATCGGTGAGTTCCAGTTGCGCCTGCCCACCGCCAAACAGTTCGCGGAAGACGATGCCAAAGTTTTCATTGATTTTAGAGAAGGCGTCAAGGAAGCAAATGCGCATTTCGCTTTCCAGACGTTGAATGATGTCAAGCAACTCTTCTCTGGACTTCTTTAGGTCTGTCAGTTGAAGGTTGAGCGCATCATAACGGGCTTTGACCTCTAAATACTCTTCCACCGCGTTGGGGTTAACGGAGCCCATCGCGCGCAGACGGTTTTTCGCAGAGGTGAGTTGCTGTACGACCTGAGGTCTGGTTTCACGGGTAACCTCGGGGTAGTTTAGCGCCACAGCCTCTTCGTAGGTCAGTTCATATTCCTCATAGAGGTGAGAGCCTGTTCTATCCTGTTCGGCTAAGAGTTGCTCGAGTTTTGACTCGAAGGTAGCGTTGGTTTTGAAGCAAATTTCTTTTTCTGCTGTCTTTTTGCGAATGTGCTCACGAAGTTCGCTCACACGTTCGGTATAATCCGACATACCCTCTTCAATCTGACGGCGTCTGTCACGAAGCTCGTCCAGCTCAGCCTGCAGGTCTTCGTATTCGGTACGATTGAGGTCGCGCAGTTGTTCTTGTTGACCTAAATTCGTGCTATATCCAGCCATGCGCTCACGTTGCGCCAAAATATCTTGCTCAAGGGCTTGCTTACGGGCTTCAAGGGAGGCAATTTGGGCTTCTGCTGCCTCGATATCTTTTGCAACTTCTGCCATGCGCAGTTGTAGCTCTGTTGCCTCTTCGCCCAAAGCGATACGGCGGTCATCCACTTCGTTACGCAGTTTGGAATGCTCTTCCCTTTCGTGTTTTAAGCGGCGAATGGTTTCCTCGCATTGCACCAATCTTTGCGCCAATTCAGCGAGTTCAGCATCACTACGGCTTCTCGCAGAACGGAGACTTTCATAGTCCTCTCTGGATTTGGCAAGCAGATTTTCGTTGGCTTCATATTTTGCGGTGGCTTGATCAAGTGCCGCAAATTGAGCACGAGACATGGTCAGCAGTAATTCTCTGTTTTGGGCAGCGTCGCCACTTCTTTGTCTGGCGTAGGCGATTTGCTCTGCCAGTTCACGAAGTTCTTCTTTGTAGGCGGTGATTTCCTTGTCTTTTTGCTCTGCATCAGCAAAGATTTTTTCAATGGTAGCACCACGAGACAAAATACCTCTTTGTTCACCCTTGGTGTCACCACCCGTCATAGAGCCGCCCACGTTGAGAATATCCCCCTCAAGGGTAACGATACGGACACGGTGACGAAGTTCACGGGCTGCGGCGGTGGCATTATCCAGCGTATCAAACACGACGGTACGAAGCAACAAATGCTCTACAATACCACGGAATTGTTTATCAGATTGGGTGAGACGGTCGGCTCTGTCCACATAGCCACGGAGTTTTGCGGCGGCACGAATGTCATCTGTTTCGCCGGGGGCGCTCATATTGGCAATCGGCAGGAAGGTGCATCTGCCCGCTTTGGCTTCGCGCAAGGCACGGATAGCCGCTTTTGCGGTGGTGTCTGTGTCAACAACAATATGCTGAATACTTGCACCCAAAGCCGATTCAATGGCTTGAACATAGCGAGTGTCGATATGAATGAGTTTGGAGACAGGGCCATAGACTTTGCCTGAAATCAAGCCTTTTTCTGCTCGATCCAGCACAAAGCGCACACCGCCTGAATAGCCTTCCATTTGCTCTTCCATTTGCTTTAATGCTCGTCCTCTCTCAAGGGCAGCATCGCGCACAACGATGGCTTGATTGCAAAGTTCAAGCAGACGGTCGCGTTTTTCGGTCAGTTCTGCCTCTTCTGCTCCTGCCTCTTCCATGATTTTTTCCACTTCGGTAATTCTATCACGGTAAGCGGCAACGGCTTGGTCGCAACGCTCTTGCTCGGCACGGAGTTCTTTTGCCGTTTCTTCATAATGGCGGATTTCTGCCTCAAGGGAAGCAAATTTGCCATCACCTTCAATGGTAGTACCTTTGAGCCACTCTTGTCTTGCGCGGTATTCTAAGGCCTCTTCTTCCACTCGGGTGATGCGTTGTTGCTCTTCTTCGAGGGCTCTGTCATGAGCGATGACTTCATCGCCTAATCTCTGCTGCTCTGCGAGCAGGGCAAGACGGCGGTCGGACAAATCTGTTGTGACTTCAACAAATTGCGATATTTTCACCGAAATGGCCTCTTGCTCAGCGCAAAGATCAGCTTGCTCTCTTTCGATTTCAGCCACGCGGTCATTACATTGCGCGATGAGCGAACGAATATGCTCGGTTTCATTTTCAGAGAGACGATGGCGATTGTCCAAACGGTGCAGACGCTCGGTCATCTCCTCAATTTGCGCCAGCAACTCCTCACTCTTTGAGCGAGAAATGAAGTTCTCTTGCTCCAGACGGCTGAGTTGACGCTCTAAATCTTCGAGGGCATCTGTGATGATCTCAAGTTTCTTTGCGGAAAGTTCAGATTCCCCTCGATACTTTTCAATATCTTGACGCATTTTTTGGGTGTCATAGAGCCAAAGAGAGACGTCGGCTTGGCGTTTTTCCTCTGCCACAATCAAATATTTTTTCGCCTTTTCAGCCTCGCGTTCAAGAGGGCCTACACGACCTTCGAGTTCGCTTAAAATGTCTTGTGCGCGGCTCATATTACCTTCGGTTTGCGCCAGTTTATTTTCTGTTTCATGCTTGCGATGGCGGAATTTGGAAATACCTGCCGCTTCTTCAAAGAAATTGCGGCGGTCTTCACTCTTTTTAGAGATAATTTCTGCAATTTTACCTTGACCGATGATAGAGTAACCCTCTCTACCAACACCCGTATTCATGAACAACTCAAAAATGTCACGCAAGCGGCAGTTTTGACGGTTGATCATATATTCACTATTCCCATTACGATGATACCGACGAGTGACGGTAATTTCTTCATAGGGCGTGTCGATACGGTGATGGGGATCGGAGTTGTCAAAGGTCACAGATACCTCTGCAAAACTCATGGGGCGTTTGCTATCCGCACCACCAAAGATAACGTCCTCCATTTTCGTACCACGGATATTACGGCTTGAGAGTTCCCCCAGCACCCAACGCATAGCATCGGAAATATTGGACTTACCACTACCATTAGGGCCAACGATAACCGTTGCCCCACGGTCAAAGGTCATGACCGTGCGGTTGGGGAATGACTTAAAGCCGTGTAATTCTATTGATTTCAAATACATAAAAGTATCTCCTTATTCATCTGCTAACCCAAATAATGCCAAGGCTTGATAGGCGGCTTTTTGCTCGGCTTCTCGCTTTGTTTTGCCTTCGCCCACCCCTACCGTGTTGCTGTTGATACGGGCTTCTACACGGAAAAGGCGGTCATGGGCAGGACCACTTTCCTCTACTGTCACATACGACAGTTCCTCTATACCATCCTGCTGAATGAATTGTTGCAGTTTGGTTTTATAGTCAATATGGGCGGTGGCGGCAAGGCTGATCTCCTCTTTCATTAGTTCGTAGAGGATCTCCCTTGTGCAATGCTTGCCGATCGCACGGCTATCGAGATAGATAGCGGCGAGAAGAGATTCAAATGCATCTGCCAAAATGGAGGGGCGTTGTCTGCCTCCGTTTTGCTCTTCCCCCTTACCCAAATGGAGATAATCTCCAAGAGAGATAGAGGTGGAGATTTTGGCTAACGTGCCTTCACACACCAAATACTGCCTCATTTTCGTGAGTTCCCCCTCAGCACAACGGGGATAGGTGCGATAAAGATGCTCGCTGATATATATTTGGAGCACCGCATCTCCCAGAAATTCCAGACGTTCGTTGGATTCGCAATCTTGATGCTTGGCTCTGCTTTCGTTGGCATAAGAGGAATGTGTGAGCGCTTGCTCCAGCAAATCAGCATTGGCAAACTGATACCCTAATGCCTGCTCTAATTTCGTTTTATCGGCTCCGCGAGGCATATTCTGCACCTCCTTTTTTAGATTGTTTTCTCTCAAACATTCGACACACCATTACAGCGAATGTTTCTTTTTCTTTTGCTCTTTTTTGGCTTTTTTCATCGCCCGCAGTTGTCTTTTCTTGTCCTTGGGAGAGGGCGTAGGAATGGGATCTTCTTCGCCTTCTTCTTCTACGGGGGCTTCTCTGCCCTCTCCTGCCTCATACATAGCATCCATTTGGGCTTCCACGTTGTGGCGATATCTTTCTGCTTCCTGCTCAGCGGCAAAGCTTGCGATATCGTCATTGATGCCTGTGGAGACAAAGGTCATGGCTTGGAATACGGCATTTTGAATCGCCATTGCATCCGAGTTGCCATGCGCTTTAATGACGGGTTTGGAGATGCCCAGCAAGGGCGCACCACCGTGTTCAGAGGCGTCAAACTGCTTTTTCATACGGGCAATTTGCCCCTTCATCGTGGCGGCAGAAAGATATACCATAAGGTTGGTATGAAAAACGTCCTTTAAGGTGTGGAGCATGAATTTGCCCATACCCTCGGTGAGTTTGAGGAAAATATTTCCCACAAACCCGTCCGTGACCAATACATCACAGACGTTAAACGGCACTTCTTTCCCCTCAACGTTTCCGATGAAATTGAGACGTTTTTGCTCTTTGAGAAGGGCGTAGGCTTCCACACGGAGTGGGGTGCCTTTGTTGTACTCTGTACCGTTGTTGAGAAGCCCTACACGAGGTCTATCAATGCCGTAGGTTTTCTCCATATATTTTGCGCCCATGAAAGCAAATTGCTCCAAGTGCTCACTTGTGACATTGAGGTTTGCCCCACTATCCATGAGCAACACGGGTACGGGGAACGGCAAAACGGTGGCAATACCGGCTCTTTGAATGCCCTTAATACGGCGCACAATCAGGGTTGCCCCTGTAACGAGCGCACCTGTGTTACCGGCACTCACGAAGGCATCGCCTTTTCCTGCTGCCAACATATGCAGTCCCACACTCATGGAACTATCACGTTTGCCACGTACCACTTCCATGGGAGAGTCTTCCATGTCAATCACGCTTTTGGCGTGTTCAATGGTGAGGTGGCTAATATCAATATCATTGACAAAGGCAACTCTGCGAATAATCTCTCTGTTGCCGACAATGGTAATATCTACATCAAATTCATGAGCTGCCATCGACGCACCGCGAATAATCTCGTCAGGCGCATGGTCGCCACTCATCACATCGATGATGATTCTCATGTGTTTCACTCCTCCTTGTTTGCCATAAATACCTGCTCTGTCT
>JAGBWH010000141.1 GCA_017629925.1 Clostridia bacterium | reverse complement strand
GGACGCCAGTCCCTACATCCTTATGAAAACCTCTCTTTATCCTTGCTCTTTTTTCTATGTACTTGCGCCTTCGGCGCATTTTTTACGGGAGGACATCATCCTCCCGTAAAAAAATACATTATTCGCTGATCTCGCCGTCCGTGCATACAACTACGAAGGGCAGGGATTGGTAATTCCATCTGTATCCTTTTTCTACACTTTCCCATTCTGCCACTGTGCCACGGAAGGTGACGGTGGTGAGATTGGGGCAACCGTCAAAGGCGGAGACGTCAATGTTGGTTTTATTTTTGTAGAGTTCGTAGTTTGCGGCGGCCTCTTTATCGTTGGGGTTTTCGGGGGGTGTGTTTGGCAGTTGTTGTGTTAAAGCCAAGGGCAAAGACACTTGGGTGAGGGCGGTGCAGTCTTGGAATGCATGGCAATCAATAAAGAACACACGGTCAGGCACGTTCACTTCTATGAGTGCTTCGCATTTTCTGAATGCAGAATCGCCAATGGTTTTCACACCGTCGGGAATGGTGACCTCCGACAAGGAAGTGCAACCTTCAAACAAAGATTTGCTGATGGTCTTTAAGTTTTGGGGCAAAGTCACTTTCGCAAGAGAAGTGCAGCGGCTGAAAGTATATTCGCCCAAAGTCAAAACAGAAGAGGGAAGTTCAACTGCGCTGAGTTTTGCACAATTGTAAAAAGCGCCGTCGCCAATGTTAGAGAGCGTAGCGGGGGTGGTTTTGTTGCCCATAAACGTGATGGTAGTGAGGTTTACACAGTCACGGAATGCCCATTGACCGATGGTTTGAATGGATGCGGGCAGTTTCACAGATTGCAAATTGGTGCATCCTTGGAAGGCATAGTTGTGGATAGAGGTGACAGGCTTGCCATTATAAGCAGAAGGGATCACCACATGGGCAGGCAAGGTTGCCTTGGCTGCAACGTCGATGCGGTAGGTGTCGTCTGCTTTTAGTTTGAAAGAGAAGAAGTTTACGGTCGTCGCGCCAAATTCGGAACCGCACACGGTGCAGTAGCCTTCCTCATATTTGTGGTCATGGGGGGCGTAGGCGGTGGTGCCTGAAACGTCAGGCGTGCAAGCGGTGAGCATAACGAGAGAAACCAGACACAGGCCTATCAAAGCCATGCTAAGGCGACATTTTTTCATGACGATGGTCCTTTCAAAATAAAACTTTCAGAAAATGAGTATCAAAAGCGATGGTTCTTTATTGAGTTTACTATACCATATCTAATAAATGTTGTCAAGAAAAAGAGTGATATTATACAAATCCGAGTTTTCTTCTCACCTTAGACATGGTCTTGCGCGCATAGTAAGCGGCTTGCTCGGCGCCCGATTTCATGACCTGTTCGAGGTAGGCTTTGTCTGCCATCAGGCGTGTCCATTCTTGGCGAACGGGGCGGAGGGCTTCTATCACAACTTCACCGACGGCTTCTTTGAATTTGCCATAGCCGGCGCTTGAAAATTCGGCTGTGATTTCCTCGTCAGATTTGCCTGTGCAACAACTGTAAATGGTCATCAGGTTTGCGATGCCTTCTTTGCCTTCGCCACGGCAAATGGTGCAATCGGAGTCGGTGACGGCACGGCGGAATTTGCGCATGATGGTGTCGGGATCGTCCAAAATATACACAACCGCATTGGGATTGGGATCGGACTTGGACATTTTCGCAGTAGGCTCTGCCAAAGACATGATCTTCATGCCCGTTTCGGGAATGTAGGGTTCAGGCACGACAAAAGTCTCACCATGCACGCCGTTGAAGCGAGCGGCAATGTTGCGCGCAAGTTCAAGGTGTTGCTTTTGGTCGATACCCACGGGGACGATATCGGTTTGATAGAGCAAAATATCTGCCGCCATGAGCGAAGGATAGGTGAAAAGTCCTGCATTGATGTTATCGGCGTGATGGGCGCTCTTGTCTTTGAATTGCGTCATGCGGGAGAGTTCGCCAAACATGGTGTAGCAATCAAGAATCCATCCCAGCTCGGCGTGAGCAGGCACGTGCGATTGCACAAACAATACATTTTTTTCAGGATCTAGACCGCTGGCAATATAGAGTGCCAAGGTTTCATAGGTGCGGCGGCGCAAATCTGCGGGGACTTGGCGCACCGTGATGGCGTGAAGGTCTACCACACAGTAAAAACACTTATGATCGGGAAATGCGCTGAAATTGCGCATGGCACCAAGGTAATTACCGATGGTGAGGTTGCCCGACGGTTGCACACCTGAAAACACCACTTTTTGATCGTTTAACATAATTATTTCTCACAGTCTACCCCCACATATTTCCAAAAAACAGAGGGGTTTTTATAAAAATTCATTGATTTGGATAGAGTTTCCCGCAAATTTCGGGGCAAAACCTTTTCTTTTTGCGAAGAAAAGAAGAATATACTATCATTATAGGAAAAATTTGCCTGTTTGTCAAGACAAAAAAGCAGAATTGGGAATAAGATTATCCTTTGTCAAAAATTTGTCAATTCATACAAAAAATAGACAAAAAGGCATGAAAAAACCACGAAAAAGCACTTTACAATATAATATTTATGTGTTATAATACTTTTGATTGTGAAATTTATATCATTTTGCAATCTTGCTCGGTATGAGCAATACGAAAAGAAAAAACAAATTAAAATATTGGAGGAAACAAAACATGGTAGAAAGAAAAAAACTTTCTATTGATGGTAACACAGCGGCGGCGCATGTATCTTACGCCTTTACCGAAAATGCTGCCATCTACCCCATCACCCCTTCCAGCCCTATGGCAGAAGTCACTGACACTTGGGCATCTGCTGAAGGCAGAAAAAACATCTTTGGTGACACTGTAAAGGTTATGGAAATGCAGTCCGAAGCAGGCGCTGCAGGTACCGTTCACGGTTCCTTGGCTGCTGGTGCACTCACCACCACCTATACCGCATCCCAAGGCTTGCTCCTCATGATCCCTAACATGTATATAATCGCAGGTGAACTTTTGCCTTGCGTGATTCATGTTTCTGCTCGTTGCGTGGCTAGCCATGC
>JAGBWH010000140.1 GCA_017629925.1 Clostridia bacterium | reverse complement strand
GGGTTTAGAAAAAGAAATATAAAATATTTAATCGGGTATTTCAGGTGAGGGCGTTTTGGCTTGAAAGAAATTTATTGTGAGGTATTTTTTTCAAAAACCTTTTCTTTTTCGTTCTTCGCCAAATACACCGCTCAAATATTACGTTTGCGCTGATGGATATAGCCACTTTTAATTCGCCCTCGTTGCCCATCAAATCCTGCCACCGCCGCCTTTCTAAACCACTTCTTGGCGACCTCGCTATCCATCTTCATACCATCACCAAACTCAGCAAAGCAAGCCAACATATACATAGACTTCGCATAGCCAAGTTCTGATGCGGTGAGAAAATAGCGAATTGCCTCTTCTTTTTTGCCCTTATGGTAGAGGGTGCATCCGATGGCATGTGTGCGGCGGAGCAGACGTTTCCTGCGGCGTTGTTTGAGCGTTTCGATATCGGAGCGAGCTTGTGTGTAGCCATGCTCAAGCGCGATTTGAAGCAATTTCATTGCCTTTTTATAGGAGAATTTCACGCCGTTGTTATGCGCATAGAGCAATCCAAGTTGGTAGACGGCTTCCACACTTCCGCCTTCCACGCCTTTTTGATAATAGGTGGCGGCAAGGCGCGGACTTTGGTTGCAACCTTCGCCCCGTAAAAACATACCTGCCACGCGCACAGCAGAGCCTGTATGCCCAATGTCTGCCAAAGCAATGAGCAGTCGAACGGCGCCATTGAGGTCGCCTGCGGAAAGGGCTTGCTCGACTTTTTCTTCGGCAGATGTGAGCACTTGGCTGATGGATTGCACATACTCTGCGGCTTGTTCGTCTCCGAGTGCCGCTGCTTTTTGGTACCATTTGAGTGCTTTTTCCACATTTTTGGGAATGATTTGCCCTTCATAATACAAATCGCCTACTTTTTTCTGTGCAACAAGGCTGCCTGCCATGGCTGCCTTTTCATAATACTGCACCGAAAGCGCACCAAAGCGTTGAGGTTGCTCGGTTTGGCGTTCTAACAATTCTGCAAGGTATAGGTAGGCTTCCACGCATCCACCTTGACCTGAGCGATCAAGTTGATCCACAATATCGGAGAAACGGCAAGTTTTCCCTCGCCCCTCTGCCTCATAGCGAGTGGCAAAATAGAGCCCCTCGGGATTATTTTTTGCGAGGCAAAAGCAGGCGTAGGCGGTGTTGTGGTAGCCTTGGCTTTGGGCATATTTGCCGAGTTTTACCCGCTTTTCATCCAGCCCTGCGAGCGAAGGCATCGTAGGGGTGACGGACATACGGTCACGCCCAAGCCAAAATAGCAAAAATCTTGCCCAGCTGTTTTTGTCTACCAATTTTGAGAGATAGTATCTGGCTTCCCCTTTGGAACGACGGCGTACACGACGCGCCATTTCCATGCACGCTTTATCATGACCACATTCTGCGCTTTTTTGCAGGTAATAGTCGGCGGCTTCTTTATTTTTTTGTTTTAAGAGTTTTTTTGACAAAGTATAGCAAGCCAAAGGATCGGATAATTCGGCAGACACCCATAGCCAAAAATCTGCCTCTTTTTCTCTCCCCTCTATGGTAGAAAGGCAACGGTAGGCGGCGTAAGGCGCACAGGGTGTACCCTCTTCAGCAGATGCAATATACCATGTAGCCGCTTCTTCCAAATTGCCCTGCCGTTCAGCCAAAACGGCTTTATCATGTGTGTGACTATCACTCACATAGGCGGCTTCAAGCCCACAAGCCGGACAAGCCACAATGCCTTCGGTGACGTCAGTTGTCCATTCGTGACCGCAACCAATACATTTCATGTGTTTTTTCCTTCCTCTTTTATATATATAAGTCATGCGAAAAAGAGACGACAAAAATTCACCTTTTTTCGCATTTTTCTCTTCTATATTCTATTTTACCTGTATGGCAGATATTTGTCAAGACGGAGTAGAGATAAAAAATGCAAAAGAAAACAAAAAATAAAGCAACGCCCCCCAAAAAGAAAGACATGATTTTTGCATAAAAGCACCGATCATGTCTCATACTAATCACAAAAATATAGCAAAAAGAAGGTCAAACATGATGTTTCACACTTCAAAACAAAAAGCCATGTCCCCCCTTTGCACCGCAGCCGTCACGGTATTGGCAGTGGCAGGTGCGGTGTCGCTGGGGATGCTTCTAAAAAAGAAAGCCGGCAGCATGGCAAAACAGATGAAAAAATTTGGATGCGAATGCGCAGATGCCATGGAAGAGGGCATGGCGCAATTTTGCGAGGATGATCAATGCCCCTTGGGGGAATGATATCAGTCGGCAAGGGCGTCTGCGGCGGTAGTGGCTAACACGTCGCAGCGCTCATTGTATGAGTGGCCATCATGACCTCTCACCCAATGGAAAGTGACCTCGTGTTCTTCGCATAGCGAAAGCACACGTTCCCATAAATCAGGATTTTTGGCTTTGCCGTTTTTCCAATTGGTTTTTTGCCACTGAACAGCCCAACCCTCGTTGATGGCGTTGACTACATATTGAGAATCAGAGTAGAGCGCAACACGGCATTTCATTTTCAAAGCCGAGAGACCTTCTATCACCGCCATCAATTCCATGCGATTATTGGTGGTGTTTTTTTCGCCCCCTGACATCTCCTTTTCGATGCCACGATACACCAAAATAACCCCCCAACCACCAGGTCCGGGGTTGCCGCGGCAAGCACCGTCTGTATATATTGTGACATCTTTCATGATTTTCTCCTTTTCGGTTTCAAAAAGGGCTGTAAAAAACAACCGGTGTTTTTTACAGCCCGTAAGGCAATGACGCCTAAGGCAATTTGCCTTTCGCGTCAAGGCTGAACTGAATTATTCTTCAGAGGTTTGTGCAGGGTATTCGGTGGGAATGTTAAAGGTTTCAAGCAGGGTATCAATGCATTTTTCGAATGCATACAAGGTTTGTGCTTGTTCGGGGTATTGATAGTAGATTTGACCGTATTGGCTATAGGTGCTGCTGTTGACGTCGTCAAGTTCTTTTTCGAAAGTCTTTTTAGAAACGTCAAGGCCCAGCATATCAGCCAGATGGTAGATGGTCATGTTCAGTTTGACCAATGCCTCAGCCTCTGCTTCGATTTTGGTTTCGTAATTTGCACCCATGGTCT
>JAGBWH010000139.1 GCA_017629925.1 Clostridia bacterium | reverse complement strand
GGTATTATGATCATTTGCGTGCGAATAACGGTGGCGGCAAGGATTTCTTCTCTGAGGGGGTCCTGTGGGTTCAAATAGAAGGAGAACAGCGTTTCTCTAAATAGCAAAATGAACACGCTGGCAGCCCCACCCACAAGCAATCCGGCTCCATAGCAGTCTCGAATGATCATACCTAAGCGGTTATATTTTTTTGCCCCCATATTTTGCCCCGCAAAGGTTACAGAGGCTTGGGTGATGGCATTGGCGGCGGTGTATGCGAGCCCTTCCACATTCACGCAAATGGAGTTGGCGGAAATCACAGCCTTGCCAAAACCATTGATGGCTCTTTGCACGAACACATTGGAGAGCGCAAATAAACTGCTTTGAATACCCGAGGGGATACCGATTTTTAGTATTTGAAGCACCGTTTTTGTCTTGATGGCAAACATTCTCTTGATTTCAAAACGGCACCAGTCATCATCACGGCTCATTTTCACCAAAATGGCAATAGAAGCCAAGCCGTTTGAAATCAGGGAGGCGTATGCCACACCATCTACATTCATGCCCATTCCTGCCACAAATATCACGTTGAGAGTGACATTCAGCACCCCTGCACCGGTCATGATGAAAAGTGGCGTTTTTGTGTCGCCTTTCGCGCGAAGAATAGAGATGGCATAATTCAAAACGCAGATGAAGGGAGAGGACCAAAAATAGATTTTGGTATAGGTCACAGACATATCAATGAGTTGGGGGTCCGCATCCATCCAGAGGAGCAGGGGTTTTGAAAAGCAAGAGCCAACAATGACACCAATGATGCCACATACCAGCCCTACCCAAATAGAACTATGCACAGCCACACGGGTGCGCTCCTCGTCTCTTGCGCCTATGGCGTTTGCCACCACCACGTTCGCTCCCACGGCAATACCGAATACCAAGTTCAGGAGTAGGTTGATCAGCGAGGCAGTAGAACCCACAGCCCCCACAGCACCCTCTACGGTAGAAAAACGACCGACCACGATCATATCCGCCGCATTAAAGAGGATCTGGAGCAAATTGGTGCAAATGAGCGGGAAGGCAAAAATAAATATTTTCTTAAACAGCGGCCCTTCTGTGAGCGTCAACTGTTTTCTTTTCGTCAGCGTTGACATGGCAATTCCTTTCAAAAAACAAACAGGCACTTTTGCGAGCCAAACGAGCAAAGACAAGCCAAAAAACAGCCCCCTCTTCTGCGGCTCGCAAACGCCACTATTGTATCACATTTTATGGTATATTTCCACCCTCTTTTGCGAAAAAAGTGGCAAAAAAACAGCCGAAAAAACATATAAAATAGATATTTTTTACAAATCTATTGCAAATGAGCAATCAGTACTGCTATAATAGGGGTAAGAGATAGGCTACTATAAACACGCTACAAAAACTCTGTTGAGCGAGAAAAGAGGTTTTTATGAAAAAAATATTCGCATCACTCATCATTTTGTCTGTAATGCTTGGCGTATTGGTAGGCTGTGGACTTGATTCGGATAGCAGTACAACATCCAGCACCACTACCTCACCTAACACATCGTCCAGCACCTCTACAAGTACTTCTACAAGTTCTTCCACCAGCACATCTTCCAGTACCACCACCCCCGAGCCCGACTATCCCTATGAAATGACAAACGGCATTTGCATAAATGAAGTGTTGGGCAAAAGTTACGGAGAGCATTTGGCACCGGATGGCGGCGAATATGACTGGATTGAACTCTATAATACTGGTAGCACCCCTGCGGATATC
>JAGBWH010000138.1 GCA_017629925.1 Clostridia bacterium | reverse complement strand
TCCAGCGCATAAGGGGCGGCAAAGTCTTTGATTTGATGATAATGTAGCAGAGAAACGGTAGCAAGGAAGGGGAGGTAGGGATTGTTCTTTCGTCCATCGCAAAGGGCGGGGGCGCGTAGCATCGCCACCACTTCTCCCCCTTGAGCTTTCAACTCTTTTAGAAGCGAAAGGGTAGAACTGCGCAGGGTGAGGGCGGGCGGAATAATCACAGCGCTATAACGGCCAGAGCCGAGGCAAAGCTCGCCATTTTCCACACGACCAAAACGAGAGAGCAGTTCTTCTGAGCCATAGGCGAATTCGCAATGGGCAGAGAGCAATTCGCGCTCCACTTGGTCAAGTGCATTGTTTAGCGCATCATATTGTCTGCTTCTGCCTGCGGGGGCGCAGGAAATATGCTTGCTTTCAATATTATCCAGCAAAAGCACGTGGGCATCCATCTTGCCTTGTGAGAGGGCATAGGCAAGGCGACCTTGATAGTCTGCTAACCAATGCATCTCTGACCAATATGGATCTCTGGCGGAAAATGCAGGCGGATGGTCGTATTTTCGACTACCCCTCATGGAATATTGGGTCACGTGAGGCACCATCACTCTTGCCCCTGCCACAAGCAAAAAGTCGGTCAAACGTTTTTGCTCTTCCATGGTCATATCATGCCCACCGCCTGCGGATGTTTCGCAGATAGTGTAGGGCTTGTCAAACTGGTCTGCCACACTGAGCGCACGGCGAGGACGGCGGAAATTTCTTATGTTCTTGCCCAGATGGTCGGTGGCAGGAATTTGCATGAGGTAGTATTGATACATCACGTCACTATATCCGCCCTCGTTGCCCATGAGATGACCGGTGAGCGCGAGGTTGTGCTCGTCGCACCACTGAGCGATGACACCCACGAAGTTTTCTGCAAACAGCCGATTGATCACACGGATATAGTCCATGCGAGTGGCAGATGCCTCGGGGGTATCAAAAAACAAGTCGGGCAAATGCTCTAAAATGTCATAACCGTTCAGCGCCAAAAACGCCTCAGGCAGTTTTCCTGTCCAGGGCATGGCGTTTCTTTTCGCACCATAAAGGTCCCATTGAATGGTGATATCGTCTGTAAAAATACCGGGGATGACACCCCCAAACTCTTCTCCAAACAGCGCAGCATATTTTTCGTGAGTGGAACGGATGAAGGCGCGGGTAGCATCGGGGTTCATCAAGTCTGTGTAACTGCAACCACCAAAACGACTATTGCTGGCAGGTGCGCGCCAAATGTAGATATAGACATTGCGATAGCCTTCAGGGCAGTTTTCTGCTTCATCTGGTGTGATGGGTACCAAATCCACGGGGGGAAGATGCTCCTCGAGCCCATACATACGGTGGTTGCCTGTGGGCTCGCATTTCGCGCGATAGACGTAAGAGGCTAAAACATCCTCTTTTTGATGAGGAATTTTGTCATAGGCGTAAAAAATATGGGTTTCACGAAAGGCGGGGTCTAATTTTGGAATCGTGCAACTTGCTGTACCGCTGGGCCACGTATCCTCGTCGTAAAGCCAAGCCTTCATGCCGAGTGCCTTGGCGTGTTTCATGGCGGCGTCAAAACACGCCATCCATTCTTCACCCATATAGGGCGTGATCAGGCCACCACGGCTGTGAAAATAGAAGCCGCCCCAACCAGCGCTGTGCATATCATCAATTTGCTCGCATAGCGTTTGCGGGTTGAGCCTTTCGTTTAGCGACCAAAAAGAATGGGGGCGATACAGAGAGGGGGGATTTTGAAATGATGGCTTTTGCATGGTATATCTCTCTTTCTGAAAATTGTCAAAAGCAAAAAAGTATCAAGAAAAAACCAAATATGTATTAACATACTATATCTACGTTATCATAGGTCAACTCATTTGTCAACTGTAAATGATAAAAACTTAGCATATCCGCTTGCGCATAAAGTAAATAAAAAAGTCAAAAACGGTTGCAAAGAAGAAGGTGTTTGATGTATAATGAAAGAAAACACCATCTTGCATTGCCTTTTTTGTGTTGCCATTTGGCGTTTTTGCCATGCTCCGGCGACACAATGACCGACTGCATATTACCAAAATAAAGAAAAGTAGCCAAAACCCCACCCATTTTGGCGAGTTTTGACTACTTTTGTCTCTTATTTAGTGGATTGGTAGAGGGCATACGCCGAGGGCATTGTCAACTCCACAGGCAGGCTTTGCGCATGGCAGATGATTTGACCATTTTGATAGATAACCCATCCTCGCTTGTTTTCTCTACCGCAAAACGTGGTATCGTCCCCCACGGTGCCATACACGTTGGCAATCAAAATGCCTTTGACATGAATTTTGCGGCTGAGATGATAGGCAACATTGTCTTGCTTGGAGCCTCCTGCTGCCTGGCAGGCTGTGACGACGACAAACTTGATTTTTTTATTTCTTGGCATAGATGCGATGCCTTGGGTATCAATGATTTGGGGCGTGCCACCGTCTCTGGCATCGTAAAGTGCCTGTTCGCTCCCGTGCGTGTGCACGATCACGGCGTGACAAGCCTTGCGCCAAACAGAAGTGAATTCATCGCCCTTTGTGGTGGGGTAAACGAGATAGCCCATGCCTTTGCCGTAGCAGGCTGCCAAATCTTTTCCCATTTTGTGGGAGGAAGCACACCAATCCCTGTGCGAACAACTGATGACCGAAAGTCGCTTTGAAGCGGCTCCTTTCAAAAAAATTCTATGGAGGAAATCTGCAATAAATATCAGGGCAAAAAAGCCAACTATGCAAAGCAGACCTATCCATTCGTTGCGATCCATCTCAGATACCTCATTTCATGTGGGTGATGACAAACATTATACCATATATCGTATTTGTTTTCAACTGTTTTTTAGCGCTCCCACCATTGTCTGGTTTTTCTTGTTACGTTATGGCGAATATTTGACATCAATTAGTAAAATAAAAGAGAGGACACATATATGAATTTTCAACTTCTGGAAAATTTCATGAATTCTTTGAGCACATCATTTCACATTCCAGGGGCGTCGATACGCGTTTGGCATCGCCATAAGGAAGTGTTTTCCCACACCGTGGGCGTTCGTGATATTTTCACGGGTGAGCCCATGGTAGGCAATGAAATTGTGGATGTGTATTCCGCAACCAAGCCTGTGACAGCGGTTGCCTGTATGCAACTCATCGAAAAGGGAATTTTGGGCATCAACGATCCCGCATACCGCTATTTTCCTTCCCTTAAAACCATGTATATCAAAGATGCCAACGGGGAACTAAAACCCGCGAAAAACACCATTACCATTGGGCACCTGCTTTCTATGACCTCCGGCTTTTCTTATGACATCAAAAATCCCAAAGTGCAGGAGCTGATCGAACAGTCAGGTGGCAAGGCAGGCACAGTAGAAATTATGGAAGCCATGGTTTGCACTCACCTTCTTCATGAACCGGGTGAGCATTGGAACTATAATATTGGCCTCGATGTGATAGCGGCGATTGTGGAAAAAGTGAGCGGGATGCCCTTTGATCAATATGTCAAAGAGAACATCTTCTTGCCTCTTGGCATGAACAATTCCTATTTTTATGATAGTGAAGCACCCGCGGATAGAAAAGTGTATTGCTATGATTTGAAACCCGAAGGCTTGGTGCGCCGTGAAAAACATTCTTTCCGCCTGACCGAATCCTTCATCAGCGGTGGCGCATCTCTTAGCACCTGCGCAGATGACTATATCCGTTTCACCGACGCGCTTGCCAATGGCGGTGTGGGTGTCACGGGTGCGCGCATTCTCCAACCCTCTACCATTGATCTCATGCGTCTCAACCGCCTCACCCCTGCTCAGCGCAAAGAAATTCCTTGGGCGCAATGCAATGGCTACGGCTACGGACTTGGCGTGCGCACGATGGTTGATCCTGCTGAGGCAGGCGCTCTTTGTCCTGTGGGCGAGTTTGGTTGGGATGGCCTCAAAGGTGCTTACCTGCTCATTGATCCTGAGCATGAACTCTCTCTCTTCTACATAGAGCAAACAGGGCTAAATAAAGAGTATCTCCATCCTCGTTTGCGCAACCTGCTCTACACCTGCTTTTTTTGGGAAGACTAAACATGAACACATCTCAAACGATTATCACCGAACTGGCAAAAGAACTGGGCGCTGACCTTGTGGGCTTTTGCACCTTTGAAACCGCTCCCACCTATCTTGCGCCTCATCTTACACACGCCGTCTCCATTGCCGTGAAATTGTCGGATGCGGTGCTGTCCACCATCACCGACGCCCCCACCTATATCTATTTTCAGCATTATCGCACCGCCAACGCCTTGCTGGATAGCATCGCATTTCGGTTGGCTCGGCAAATAGAAAAAATGGGGTATTCTGCCATGCCTGTGGCTGCCAGCCAAAGCCAAGGCAAAAACGCGCCCTATCAAGGCGTTGTCTCGCACAAAACCGTGGCAGTCAAAAGTGGTCTTGGCTATGTCGGCAAAAACGGCCTTTTTATCTCCGAATTATACGGTAGCAAAATTCGCCTTGCCACTATCCTCACGGATATGCCCATCGACGAGACAAAGCCTGTGCTGGAAAACGGCTGTGGCGACTGCCAACTTTGCAAATTTGCTTGCCCCGCCGGTGCGATTTACGGGGAACTTCCCACCACAGACGGCGAGCGCAACATTGATCCCGAAAAATGCTCCCGCTATATGAAAGAGAAATTTCAAGACATCGGCAGAGGAAGCGTTTGCGGAATATGCATCAAAGTTTGCCCGAAGAACAAATGATAACCTGAAACCATCATGCGCCGACAGGCGCAATGTATGGCGCAAAAAATATCAAATAATCGTAGGGGGCGACGTCCT
>JAGBWH010000137.1 GCA_017629925.1 Clostridia bacterium | reverse complement strand
GGCTCGTAGGTAATGCCGTATGTCACGATATTCCATTTTGCATAGACTTTCACATCACCATGTGAGCCTGCAGAAATAGAGGTGAGTGCATTTCCAAAGGCTTCGTCTGTGTACCAACCGCCAAAGGTATAGCCTGTGCGCGTGGGCGCGTCAAGGGTGATGGTTTCGCTCTCAATAGTATAGCTATTCTTTTCGGTTTGGAAGATGCCACCGTTGAGATGGTAGGTGATGCGATAGACTGTCGGTTGCCATTTGGCGTATAGCGAAATGTTTTCGTGCGTGCCGAGCGTGATTTGCGTGATGCGTGCTCCGCTGAAATCGGCAGAGGTATACCAACCCATAAAGTCATACGCTGTCTTTGTGGGTGAGGCAAGTGTGACGGTGTCGTTTACCGTGTAGGTTGTGGGGTTGTATGTGCTATTCGTACCACCGTTCAGATGGTATGTAATCGTGTAATCAATGGGGGTGAAGACGGCGGTAAATACCATATCCCCTGTCGTGGCGTTTGCTGTGTAGGGCCAATTCACAATGCCACCACCGCTGAGTTGCCAACCGACAAAGATACAGCCTGCCTTTTTCGGATCATTTACGGGAGGCATGACTTGCGACGTTTCCTCCACCATACCCGAAAGCAATTCCCTGCCCTCGCTATAAAAAGCGTATTCGTAACTATCAAGACGATAGATGTTCAGCAGGTAGCGTGCAAAGTGTTTGCCGTCCTCGTGGAAGACGATGATATACGCTTCGTTGTTGCCGGGGTTCAAGGACATTGCCTTGAGCTTATACTCGTGCTCTCCTTCGAAGTCGCGGTAAAGCTTCCATGTGCATCTGTCGCTCACCTCAATACGATGGTTGAGGTCGATGCTCGACATTTTGTTGGAAACAATCAAAGAGAGGGTGGGCATATCCGTGGTGTTATCAATTGTAAAGTCCGGAGCACTTGTGATGCGGAACTCAATCCATTCTGCATAAAGCGTGATATCCCCCGTCGTGCCATTTCCGATAGAGGTGAGTTTCGTTTCATCGGAGAATGTTTTGCTCGTATACCAACCACCAAAGATACCATCCTGCCCTTTCGTGGGAGAAAAAAGCAGAATATCGTCGCTTTCTACGGTGAACTTGGTCGCGTTGTTTTCATTGTTCGTGCCACCGTTGAGCACGTAGGTAATCGTATACTCAATAAGGGTGAATGTGGCATTGACGGTGATATCCCCTGTTATCTCGGTCAAATCAACATCAGCCCACTCAACATGATAGCCCGGCACCGCCTGTACGCTTGGGATATCAGTAAAGCTCGCACCGTCAAGCACGGTGAATACTTTGTCGGCAAAGCCGGTCTGACGAAAGATTACCTTGTGGGTCATCAGTTTGTCAATGCTTGCACTTTCAAGTATGGTGTGGCAAACGATACACTCCTTGTGCTTTGCGCCGGCAAGTTCTGCTGTAGGCTCTCTATCAATTATCCATTCGCTTGCCGTGTGTCCGAGCGCCGGAGTGACAGTTTGCGCCACGAGGATGGTATTGCAAACCGAGCAATGCTTGCCGGCGGTAAGACCGGTGGTGTTGCAAGTGGAGGCTATGGCTTGGTCGATGACTTCGGTATGCCCAAGCGCCGGAGTGACAGTTTGCGCAACAAGCGTGGTATTACAAACCGAGCAATGCTTGCCTTCTGTCAGCCCTGTTGCGGTGCAGGTGGGGGCAACCGCTTGGTCAATCACTTCGGTGTGACCAATCTTCGAAATTGTTTTTTTCACTCTCGAGAGTTCTTCGCCGCAATCTATACAATAGACAACCTCGTCGAATGCGCCCGCCACTTCGCAATCGGCTACTATCACATTTTCACGCACAGCCGATGCAGGTGTATGTGTATGCTCTTCCTTTCCGCACGAGGAAAGCACAAAAGCCAAGCCTACACACAAAAGTATTATTATCAAAAGAGCAAGCGTCTTTTTCATACAGTAAAACTCCTCTAAAACAAAAGTGCCCCGCAAAGCGAGCGCACCACATGATGCACCCAACCTTGCTGCGATATATTTTTCGTCAGAGTTTCCAGCCAAGTATCAAGGTGAAAGCACTCACATGACACAGTACACCTCAAAATGGAAACAATGACATGACATCGTAAAGCCATTATAACATATTTTAGTAGATATAGCAATATTTTTTTAAAAATATAAAAGGTCACAACTGAAATGCGAAAGCACAATATTGGGTTGCATTTCGTGGGAAAAATGACTAAAATAAAAAAATTGCAAAAAAATCTCATTTTCCTCTTGATTTTAACGATTGTGTATGCTATAATAAGCCTTGCATTTCAAAAATGCGCCGGAATGATGGAATTGGCAGACGTGCTGGACTCAAAATCCAGTGGTAGCGATACCGTGCGGGTTCGACCCCCGCTTCCGGCACCAGAAAAAAGCACTTGCATTCGCAAGTGCTTTTTTCAACTAAATCCACCCTTGCGGGTGGAATAAATCGCTAATCGATGAAATCCCACTTGCGTGGGATGAAATCCGCCTCGACGGCGGATGGGTGGATTTAATTTCATCTGAGGTGGTACACCGAAGATTTCATCCGAGCAAAGCGAGGATTTCATCCTGCAAAGCAGGATTTCATTTATTCGCCTGTGGGCGAATTGTATTGCTTCGGTAGAGCTTTTTGATGTTGTAGTCTATCATATAAAAACAAAGCAGGCAATGGGATAAAACCAGCATTGCCTGCCTTTTTTGTAATAGAAATTGGTCGGTTTTAGTGCAAAAGTGCCAAAACGCAATTTTCCACGTCTTTTGAGGAGATGTGGTGAAATTCGTACAAATTCTGGGGGGTTTTTGGCGAATCGAATGGTTTTTCGATTGCAAGAATGGAATATCTTTCTGCCATTTTGGGCATTTGTCGCAAAAGTTCCGCCTCAAAATGCATACCCGCTCCCCCTTGGTATGCGCCTTCTTCCAAAAAGACAACAGGGCCTTCTGAAGGCAGAAGAGAGATCAGTTTTTGGGTGATATCCCTGTACGGAGTGAGTTGTTCTATCAAAATCACACCCACACTGACACCTTTTTCGCCAAGCGAAGCTTTGGCATCGAGGGCGGTTTTCGCTGATTGACCATAGGTGACAATCACAGCGGCGACTTGATCTGTTGACACAAAATCGGCTTTCACACCCATGCTTTGGTAATCACCGTCCGCATAAAATGCGCTCTCCACCAAAGAGGATGTGGTGGCGTTGGGATAGCGCAATGCAGAAGGGCCAGAGTCGTGCTTTGCCATTTTTCCTAATGCAACGGCAAGCGAGCCCATGGTCGCCGGTGCGAAAATCGGCAGATCCGGGCATTGTGATAAAAAGGATACGTCAAAAATGCCATGGTGCGTGGGGCCGTCTCCTACGGCAAGCCCTGCTCTGTCCATCACAAAGCGAACGGGTAGATTTTGCATGGCTACGTCATGCAAAATTTGGTCATACGCTCTTTGGAAAAAGGTGGAATAAATGACCACATACGGTTTCATGCCTGCTTTTGCCAAACCTGCGGCAAAGGTAACGGCGTGCTCTTCGGCAATACCAACGTCAAAGAAACGTTCGGGGAAATGTTTGCTGTATTGGTCAAGACCGGTTCCCTCTCCCATTGCGGCAACAACTGCACAAACAGCAGGATCTTCTTTTGCCATATCTTCAAATAGCCTACCAAAGACTTCATGAAATCTTTGCCCTTCGGCTTTGTGGGGATACACGCTATGATAGGCTTCGGGATGCTCTTCGGCGGGGGCATATCCTTTTCCCTTTTTGGTTTTCACATGGAGTAGGACGCTGACTTTGCGTCTTTTGGCTTCTCTTAGTGCGCGTTCCAGCGCCTCCGTATCATGGCCGTCAATTGGCCCCATATAAAACAGACCTAAATCTTCATAGTAATTGGAGCCGTAGATATGGTGTTTAAGCGCAATTTTCAAACGGAGTAACAGCCCGTGTAGCGGTTTACCGAGCAGCGGAATGTGCATAAGCACCTTCGCCGTTCTTCTTTTGATGCGATAGTAGGACGAGGTGGAGCGCATTTTTGAAATATACTTGGCAAATGCCCCTGTGGTATGGGCAATTGACATTTCGTTTTCATTCAAAATGGCAATCAGGCGCATGTTTTTCGAGCAGTTATTTAAGGCTTCGTGCACCATTCCGCCTGAAAAAGAGCCGTCTCCTATCACCGCAATGGTGGTGCGATCCTCTCCCTTCAGGGCGTCTGCTGCGGCAAACCCCAACGCCGCAGACAACGCTGTGCTGCTATGCCCTGCACCAAAGGGATCATGCTCGCTTTCATCTGTACGGGTAAAGCCCGAAAGACCGCCCGGCTCGCGCAAATGGGCAAATTCTTTTAGTCTGCCTGTGAGCATTTTATGCACGTAGCTTTGATGCCCTACATCCCAAATGATACGGTCATGTGGGCTATCGAACACACGATGAAGGGCTAATGTCAGCTCCACGACGCCTAAATTTGACGCCAAATGCCCCCCTTGACGGTTGACATGCTCGACGAGAAAATGGCGAATTTCCTCTGCAAGTTGTGTGAGTTCATCTTGCGTCAGCTTTTTAAGATCCGCCGGAGCGTGTATTGTAGATAATAATGGGTAGTCTTGCATACATCTGCCCATGCCTTTCCGATAATTTCTGTTTTTTACAAAGCGTCTGGTGGGGTTTCGGTGGGCGCATAGCCCATCATTTTTTTAAAGGTGCGGTAAAAAGAGGAATAGTCTCCAAAACCTACATGGTAGGCAGCGGCGGAGGCAGTTTCCCCTCTTGACATGAGTCGCCTGGCGGCTTCTATTCGGCATCGGTTGAGATAATGATGCACAGATACACCATAATGCATCTTGAAGGATCGACAAAGATAGTATTTGCTCACAAAAAAGATTTTTGCCAAATCATCCAGCAAATGGGGGGCGGTAAAATTTTCGTCTAAATACCGTTTCAGGCGAATGGCTAATGGCTCGCCCTCCCCTACTCCGTCCGCTTTACCTTTGGAGAGGCGCAGGTGAACGAGCAGTTCTGTCAATGCGAGTTTAGCGAGCAATGCGCCTTCGGGCTCTGTCATTTTCGTGGCATTCTCCACTTTTTCTACACATTCAAGCGTGGCTTTGGGGGCATTGACAAGGCACCAACCACTTTGGCAAAGTTCATCTAAACACGCCACCCCTTCCACCGTTAATGCATCGGGGGTGAAGGTGATGGTATACAGTTCAAATCCCTCTGCCCCACTTTCGAGTATAGCCTGACTTGAAGGGGGAAGTAGACATAGCGTGCCGGGTGTTATGGGGGTGTTTTCACCTCTCAAAAGCAAGCGCCCTGCCCCTTGCACAAAATAGAGCAAGCGGAATTGGGCACATTCTGACAGATTTTTTACCCCTCTGCCATAGGTGACACGACAAGATGCAGACACGGCTTGCTCCTTTCTTTTAGTTAGTCTCCGATAAAATCATTCATATATTGTAGTATATCATAGATATGCAAGATTTGCAATAGTTTTTGCAATAATAGCAATGGAAACCGCCGTTTTTTTTGACTAAAATATAACTGTGATAATAGAATAGATAAATAAGGAGTCATCATGGCTACATTTGTTTTGTCCGCTTTTGCAGACGAGGCAGGCGCAAGTCTCGCCACCCAAATCAATGCACTTAAACGAAACAATATAGGATACATAGAGCCTCGTCATGTGGACGGAAAAAACGTCAGTTACATGAGCGAAGAAGAACTAAAAGCACTCAAAAAATCGCTCGATGAAGCGGCAGTAAAGGTATCTTCTTTGGGCTCACCCATCGGGAAATATCCCATCACAGATCCCTTTGAGCCTCACATGGAAAGTTTCCGTTCTGCGCTCTTGGCTGCTCAAATACTCGGCACGGACAGAATGCGGATGTTTAGTTTTTTCTGCCCTCAAACAGAACTTCATGACCACCGCCAAGAAGTGCTCTCTCGTCTTTGCCAAATGGTAGAACAAGCCCGTCAGGCAGGTGTGACGCTCTGCCATGAAAACGAAGCCGCCATTTACGGACAAATGCCCTCGGAGGTGGCTGATTTGATGCAAAATGTGCCCGGTCTTAAAGCAGTATTTGATCCTGCGAACTACCGCATGGCCAATGCCGACATCACATGCGGGCTGGAGGCTTCCCTTCCTGCTTTGTCTTATTTGCACATCAAAGATGCGATTTTCAGTCAGCAAATCATCGTTCCCGCAGGTGAAGGAGAAGGTCAAATTCCTTTCGTGCTGGACAAAGTTGACAGGTTGTTCTCCGGCACAATTTTCCTCACGGTAGAGCCCCATCTCAAAGTGTTTGATGCCTACAAAGATATTGACCAGCACGAACTTCGTGGGAAATATACCTTCTCTTCGGGCGAAGAATCCTTTGACTTTGCTGTAAATGCGCTCAAAGGAGTACTCACAAACCTCGGATTTACCGAAAACGAGCATCGTGAGTGGACGAGAAATAGCAACTAAAGAAAGGAATCAGACCATGACAAAACCTTTTTCGTGCGGAATTATTGGTTGCGGAAGCGTGTCTGTGATGCATTGCCAAGGCATTTTACAAGCAGGCGAGCATCTGGATGCCTTCTGTGATATCAAGCCTGAAAAGGCAGATGCCCACAGACAAAAATACGCCCCCCACGCCAAGGTCTTTTCCGACTGGAGAGATTTTTTAGCCAACTCTGGCTGTGATGCCATTCATATTTGCACCCCCCATTATTTGCATGCCGAAATGGCAATCGAAGCCCTGAAAATGGGCAAACACGTGTTTTTGGAAAAGCCCATGTGCACCACCCCAGAAGACCTTGACAAACTCATTGCTGTCTCCGAGGTGTCCCAAGGGCAAATTGCGGTTTGCTTTCAAAACCGCTTTCTCGCCTGTAACCAAGTCCTTTACCGCATGGTCAAAGAGTTTGGCGGCCCCACCCATGCAAGAGGGGTAGTCACTTGGAAACGAGAAGCCCCTTACTATACCGAGTCCGGTTGGCGTGGAAAATGGGAGACCGAATGCGGTGGCGTGATGATCAACCAAGCCATACACACCCTCGATTTGCTACTCGGTCTATTTGGTGAGATGCCCGAGACGATTGATGCCACCACGGCTAACCATCATCTAAGGGGCGTCATTGAAGTGGAGGACACTTGCGAGGCAAGAATGGTGTTTTCGGGCGCAAGAACTGCCCTGTTTTATGCCACCACCGCCTACGGTGAAGATGCCCCGAATTTACTGGAAGTAAAATGCGGTGAACATCGCATTTTGCTCTATGGCGACCAACTCTTCTGCGATGGCAAACTTGTTTCCATCGAGGAGGAAGAAGTCACCTCTTTGGGCAAAAAGTGCTGGGGTAATGGTCATTTTCGCTTAATTGGGATGTTTTATGACAGTATTCGCGAGGGCAAACCCACGCCTGTTTCTCCTGCATCTGCATCGCTGGCTGTTCGAGTTTTGCTTGAGTGCTATCAATCATCCAACAAGTAAATTTTGCACAAATCCATCTATAAACAACAAGAGCAAATATAGAAGACGAAAAAATCTTGTATATTTGCTCTTTTTGTGTGAAAATCAGTTATCTTATTTTTGAATTTTGAAGCGGTAAAAACCAAGCATGGGGATTTGGGTGCGACCATCGGAGATGAAATAGGGCAACTCTTCCCCTGCCATACCGCTGACATAGGCATCGCCTACAAGTTCTCTTTCAAGGCGAACAGACAAATATTCGTCGTATGGATCAATGCGCTCAATTTCAACTTGACCTGCTTGGTCTTCTACAGTGATGGGTGTTCTCTTGCCCACAGCAAAAGTAATCAAGTTGGAGCAATCCTTGAAGGTGAGTAGCAGTCTTGTGGGAGCAGTCATTTCAGCACTGACAATATCAGGAGGATTGTGGTTTGTGCCGATACCGTAGTTACGATAGAGCACCTGGTGAGCCAGACGTTGACCAATACCGGGATTGGTGATCGTGCCATTGTGGATACCATCGCTCATTCGTGCATCGAAGGCGGTGGTAATGGAGACATGGGGGATGTCCAGCGCCAGACGGCGTTGAGCTTCGCGCACTTGGTTCCAGCCTTGTCTAACTTCGGGGGTATCAGCACCGTCCATGCGACGGTTGATTTGTATGAGATGAATGGGAAGGTCGGGGCAAGACAAGTCTTCTCGGATGTGAGAAATAAAGGACAGCAGACGTTGATAGTAGGTGCCACCTTGTTGCATGAGTGCCTCAGAGCATCCTTGATACCAAATCACACCTTTGACGCCGATTTGGTTGTCTTTGAGTACGCGCATCATGTTCGCGTAGAGTTCCCCTCTTTCCTCGGGTAGCCAACTGGCAATGAGCGAGCCTCCCACGGCTGTGGGAATAAGCCCTACGGGATAACCGAGACGACGAGACAAGGTTTTGGCAAATGCCAGCCAAGGTGCACGGAAGCAACGGGGGAAATCCAGCGGATCGGTGGCAAGATCCCAGTATGCTTGGTCACGGAATACGTGCACCATCATATCAGGGGCATCTTCCATTTCACCTCTCGCCGTACCGGAAGCATTGGATTGACCGGCGATCACATAGTTATCCCCTACACCGAGGTGATGGACGGCTTGACCGTGGCTGACCAATAGATGAGTGCCATGTTTGCGCGCACTATCATTGATTTCCAAACGGTAAAGACCGCCTGTGGGAATGGAAAGGGTGGCTTGCCACATGCCTTGATTTTGCATGGCGAGGACAGGCTCGATGGTCGGCACACCATCACTTTCATCATAGATACCTACATAAATTTTGTAGTGCTCCGCTTCCGCATCTTTGGGAAGCTCATAGGTACCATGAAGAGATAGGGTGGCATAACCGTTTGTTTGTTGCAAAATTTCCCAGTTATGGGGCAGATTTAAGCATTGAACTGACATATATTTGCTCTCCATGAAAATAGAATTTTATATCTCAAAATAGAGATGCGCCATTTCTTTGGCAATGGCAAGGGGAAGGTCAGCCGAGCGCACGCCGAGGGGGGAATACTGCAGAGTGAGTGTGTCTGCCGCTTTACCATGGAGATAAGCGGAAAGGGCTGTGGCACAGGGGACTCTCAATCCTTGCGCCAAAAGTCCGCCCAGCAAGCCTGATAGCACATCCCCTGCCCCGCCTTTGCTTAAAGCAGGGCCACCTGTGGGATTGATCCACACGGTGTCGTCACTACACGCGATGACAGAAGCTCCGCCTTTGAGCAGAACAGTAGCCCCGACACGCTTTGCAGCTTGAGTAGCAACGGGTATGCGGTGGTCTTGGATATATGCCACTTCTCCCCCGAATAATCGAGAAAATTCGAGGGGGTGTGGAGTAAAAATCAAACTATTATTTACATTTTTGCATAATTGAATACTGCTTTCTTGGTCATCCGCAAGCAAATTAATGGCATCAGCATCGACAACGATGGGCAGATGAAGCGGAGTGCTTAAAATGTTTTGAAGCAATGTAGCGAGGCCCGTACGTTTCCCCCATCCCGGCCCTATGACCAAAGCGGAATAAGAGGAAAGTCGAGCGGAAAGGTCACACTCTTGCAAAAGCGTCAGTGATTTGCAAATGGCATCGGGCAATTTGATCTGCACTTTGTCACATACACCCTGAGGTGCATACACGGTTGTGAGTCCTACGCCCGAACGCAAAGCAGCCTCTGCTGCAAGGAGTGCCGCTCCAGGATATTGTTCAGAGCCGCAGAGCAATGCCACATTCCCGCGCTTGCCTTTATGGTCTTGGGGCGAGGTGGGAGGCAAAAGTTGTTTGGCACGGCGATCATCTAAACAAAAACAATGGCTGGGAAATACGTTTTCTATCATGTCGACAGGCAAGCCTAAATCATCGACGATGAGTTGCCCCACATATTGTTTTGCAGGATAGGACAGCATACCGATTTTGGGTGCTGCAAAAGTGACGGTGATGTCTGCCATAAAAGTACCGGGGTGTGCGGTGCCATATTCTCCGTCTATACCCGTTGGCATATCCGCCGAGATACGCAAAGCACTTGAGTGATTACATAAGGAAAAAATTTCTATAAGATGCGGAGGCAAGCCAAATTTAGCACCCGTACCAAGTATGGCATCGACCACACAAGCGGTATCTTTTAGGCGTTCCTTGATCTCGGGCAAATGATCTCTTTTGGCAAAAACAGGGATGACGGTGACGCCATAGCCTTCTTTTTGGAGTATTTCAGCGCACGCTTCTCCGTCCTTGCCGTTATTGCCTGTGCCACATAAAAACAGAATGTGGCTTTTTTGTGGTACATTGTCTAAAATGACTTTAGCGAGCGCATTTCCTGCACGAGCAATAAGCTCCTCTGTGGGGATACCTAAAACAGAAGCCGCATAGTGATCTATCTCAGGAATTTGGCTGGGCGAGACTACATACATAAGCGACTCCTTTCAAAATATAAAATGTTTAGATACCATCAAACAATGAGAGAAATGAGATTTGACTTTGTGGCAAAGCAATTTCTTTTCCCTTGAGGTGTGAAAGGCATGTGGATGGCTCGTCAAATGCGAATACGAGCCGATAGGCGCAAAGGGCTTGGTGGGAAAATCCTTTTTTCCTATCCTCTGCATTGATGCCATATTTACCATCTCCGAGTAATGGATGACCAACATGAGCCATGTGAGCACGGATTTGGTGGGTGCGCCCTGTGTGGAGTTGCACTTCGAGCAATGCTAAATCGCCTTTTTGGGCGAGCACTCTGTACTCTGTCTCTATTTTTTTGGCATTTTTAGGGGGGGTTTTACTATAAATACGGACTTTTTTGTTCTTTTCGTCTTTGACATGCCAGGCAGAAAGTCGGGCATGATCGGGATATGGTATGCCATGCACCACACACAAATAGTATTTGTCGACTTGGCGCAAACGGATTTTTTCGGTCATCACCCGCAGCGCCTCCGCCGTTTTTGCCAAAATCACAAGACCATCCGTATTGCGGTCGATGCGATGACAAAGCGCAGGGGCAAAGCAATGCTCCTCAGAGGGGCGGTATTCTCCTTTTTGGAAGAGGTACGCATGAACCATAGACAGCAAATTGTGGTCGGTTTGCTCCTCGTCTTCATGCACGGACAAGCCCGCCGGTTTATGGACAACCAAAATATGTTCATCCTCGTACAGAACGGACAAATTAACCTTTTGCTCTGCCAATACTTGCTCAAGGGGCATGGATTTCGCATCCAAAAAAACGCTTTCGGCTAAAAAGAGTTGCAGCGTGTCTCCCTCTTGTAAGATCTGCGATGGCTCGCCACGCTTGCGGTTGACTTTGATTTTTTTGGTGCGAATGGATTTGTATAGGAGTGACGGTGGCACTCCGGGCAATGATTTCAAAAGAAATTTATCAAGCCTTTGGCCACCGTCATTTTTTCCAATATGCCACTCTCGCATAAATTATTTCGTGCCAAACAGGCGGTCGCCTGCGTCGCCAAGACCGGGCACGATATAGGCATGGTCGTTGAGTTTTTCATCAAGTGCTGCACTATAAATGTCCACATCAGGATGGTCTTCTTGCACTTTTGCCACGCCTTCGGGAGCAGCAACGAGACACATAGCCACGATGTTTTTGCAGCCTTTTTCTTTGAGTTTTGTGATGGCGTCACTCATGCTACCGCCTGTTGCCAGCATGGGATCAACCAAGATGATGAGTCGTTTATCAATATCGGGGGGCATTTTGCAGTAGTATTCCACGGGGAGGTGAGTTTCGGGATCTCGATACAGACCAATATGGCCAATTCTTGCCACGGGTACGAGTTTCAAAATCCCGTCCACCATACCAAGACCTGCACGAAGAATGGGAACGATAGCCAATTTCTTGCCTGAAATACGTTTGGCTTTGGTGCGACAGATAGGGGTTTCAATTTCACATTCCTTAAGCGGAAGGTTGCGGGTGATCTCGTATCCCATCAGCATGGCGATTTCCTCAAGCAACTCTCTAAAATCTTTAGAGGAGGTGTTGGTGGAACGCATGATGGTGAGTTTGTGTTGAATCAGGGGATGGTCTACTACATGAAAAGTGCTCATTTTTTTCTTTTCCTTTCGGCTTGAATTTGGGCGGCTGTGCCCCCTTGTCTCTTTTGCCTTGTTTACCAAATTACATTATACAAAATTATATCCTTTTTTGCAAGTGGTTTGGTTTTTTTCTTTAAAAAAATTTGATTTTTTTCGTATTTTTTTCTAAAAGCAATGCGGTGATCGCACAAAAGAGTAAAATATTTCCCGTTTTTTCGTTTTTTTGCAAAAAAACAGTTGACAAGCCACCATCTTTTATTATATAATAATATCCGGCTTTATAGAGATGCGATTGTGGCATACGCCACTGCACATAAATGAGTCACGTATATAACATGACAAGGAGGATGCCTTCATGAAAAGAACTTATCAACCCAAAAAACGTCAAAGAAGCATGGAGCATGGCT
>JAGBWH010000136.1 GCA_017629925.1 Clostridia bacterium | reverse complement strand
ATATAATTACAATGCCTTAAAAATCCGGTTTTTTGCCAAAATATTATACCACATTTTTGTTTTCCAATAGCTCCATTGGGCTGAATCGAATTGTCCTTGGAAGAAATCAGATTTTTCATATCTTTACCGCCTTTCTGATTATATTATAGCATACTTTGGGGCGTTTTTCAACACCAACTAATTAACTTCTTCACTATTCACTCTTACCTATTACTTTCCAAAAAATCCGTACACGCCGAATTAGTGAAAAGTGAAGAGTGAAAAGTGAAAAAGTAAAAAATTCCGCACACTCGCGTGTACGGAATTTTTTGGAGCTGCTACCCGGATTTGAACTGTGGACAGTCCGGTGGACTGTCCAAATCTGAGCCTGCGAAGATTTTCCCCGGTTCCATATCGGGTGGCAGCAAAGGGAGCGAAAAAAGTGCACCCTCGTATAAACAAAAAAAGGATGAATCAAATCACCCTTTTTCTGGAGCTGCTACCCGGATTTGAACCGGGGACCTCGTCCTTACCAAGGACGCGCTCTACCGACTGAGCCATAGCAGCAAATATATGTTTGCTATCAAGCCTTACCATTATAACAAATTGTTTTGTGTTTGTCAAGTATTAATCTGCAAAAAAATGTGTAAATACAGAATTTTCTAAAAAAGTGGAAAATTGTCGCAAAAGTGGCACGAATTGCATGGGTTTTCATATTGTTTTTCCTTGCAATCTGTGATAAAATGGTTGTGAGAAATAAAAAAGGATGAACACATGAAACTCCAATCAATCCTTCTGCCCTATGGCCTGTTTTTAGGGCCGATGGCGGGCTATTCTGACCACGCGATGCGGCAAATGTGCAGAAAAATGGGTGCCGAAATGACCGTCACCGAAATGGTCTCCGCCAAAGCAATTTGCTTTGGTGACAGCAAAACCTCCCTGCTTTCTCGTGTTTTTTTCGACGAGACGCCCACCGCACTGCAACTTTTTGGCCACGAATGTGACATTCTCTCCGAAGCCACGCGCAAAGTGGAGGGGGGAGAGGCTGGCTATGCTCGCCCCTCTGCCATTGATATCAATATGGGGTGCCCGATGAAAAAAATCATCTCGGGCGGAGATGGCGGAGCGCTCATGAAATCCCCTCTGCAAATTGAGGCGCTGGTTAAAGCCGTTGCCCTCTCG
Organism: Clostridia bacterium; assembly: GCA_017629925.1. GTDB lineage: Bacteria > Bacillota > Clostridia > Oscillospirales > CAG-272 > UBA1740. Next base: position 8,374 of record JAGBWH010000136.1, on the reverse strand, counting down.
ACCTCCCTTCCCGTCACGGTAAAAATTCGTGCAGGTTGGGACGAGGACCACATCAATGCCACAGAATGCGCAAAAGCCGCAGAATCCGGTGGCGCACAGATGGTTTGTGTGCATGGCAGAACGGTCAAGCAAGTCTACTCCGGCAAAGCCAACTGGGCGGTCATAGGGGCTGTTAAAGGTGCCGTGTCTATTCCCGTGGTGGGAAACGGCGATATTCTATCGGGCGAAGATGCCCTGCGCATGAAGCAAGAGACGGGCTGTGACGGCATCATGGTGGCACGCGGGGCTATCGGCAATCCCTTTCTCTTTCGAGAAATTCACGCCGCCCTTGCGGGCGAGCCGTATACACCCCCTACCATCACGGAGCGAGTGGAGACAGCTTTATCGCAACTAAGGCAGGCTTGCCTTGAAACAAGCGAACACCACGCCATACCTGCCTCGCGCGGACAAATTGCCGCCTATGTGTTTGGTTTGCGCGGTGCGGCTGACGTGCGCAGGCGTGTCAATTGTGCGAAAACATACGCCGAAGTAGAAGATATTTTGCTTGGCTTTGCAAGGCAATCAAGTGAAGAAAACTAATCTAAAACCACTTACATACTAAAAACAAAAGGATATACATGATGATCTACGATGTAGCGATTATTGGTGCCGGTGTGGTTGGCGCAATGGTAGCGCGAGAACTCACCCGCCAAGGCCAATCTGTGATCTTGCTTGAAAAAGCAAGCGATGTGGCAACGGGCGCAAGCCGTGCCAATAGTGGTATCGTCCATGCAGGATTTGATGCCAAAGAAAATTCTCTGAAAGCCAAATTTAACGTGGCAGGTGCCAATATGATGGCAAGCCTGTGTCGTGAAATGGGCGTAGCGTATGTGCAAAATGGCTCTCTTGTGGTAGGATTTGACCAAGAGGATCAACAAACGCTCGAAGGTCTGCTCAAAAGAGGTGTCGAAAATGGCGTAACAGGCCTTGCTCTGCTCTCAGGAGACGAGGTGAGAGCGCTTGAGCCTTCTCTTTCGGAGGATGTCACTTGCGCGCTTCTTGCCCCCACGGGCGGTATCGTTTGCCCGTATGAGCTGACCATTGCAGCGGTGGGCGTGGCGATGTATAATGGCGCAGAACTCAAAACCAATTTCGCCGTATCTTCGATTACGGAAGAGGGGGGCGTGTGGCATCTCTCAAATGGAGAAGAGACGGTTTGCGCGACCTATGTGGTCAACTGTGCGGGCACCCATTCAGACGACATTGCGCGCATGATCGGAGACGACCGCATCACCATCACCCCCAGACGAGGCGAATATATTTTGCTGGACCGTGCCTGTGAAGGACTTGTCAGCCGTACCATTTTCATGGCGCCCGGCAAAATGGGCAAAGGGGTGCTGGTCTCCCCCACTTGCCATGGCAATATCATCGTTGGCCCTACGGCTGTGAATATGGAAGAAAAGGATAACACTTCCACCACCGCAGAGGGACTGGCAGAAGTGCGCCGTCTCGCGCAAAAAAGTGTCAAAGACATTCCCTTTGGGCGTGGCATTACCATCTTTTGCGGTATTCGTGCCGTAGGAAATACAGGCGACTTTATCATCGAATGCCCTCGCCCTCGTTTTGTTCATTGTGCAGGCATTGAAAGCCCCGGGCTTTCCGCTTCGCCCGCCATTGCCCTTTATGTGGCACAGCTACTCCAAAAAGAAGGTGCCGTCCTTTCCATTCGAGCCGACTTTGATCCGCACTACACCCCTGCCGTTCATTTTCGTCACCTGTCCGACGAAGAAAAAAATGACATCATTGCCCGCGATCCTCGCTATGGCAGAGTGATTTGCCGTTGCGAAACGGTCACCGAGGGTGAAATTGTACAAACACTCCATCAACTGCCCATTCCCCGTGACCTTGATGCACTCAAACGCCGCACCCGTTGCGGTATGGGGCGTTGCCAAGGCGGATTTTGCACCCCTTACGTGACCGAAATCATGGCAAGAGAACTGGGTGTGGATGAACTTTCCCTCACCAAATCAGGCGGAGACTCTCCTCTGCTCCTTGCCGCCACAAAAACCGCAAAAGGAGGCACAAAATGAAAACTGTGACAACCGATTTAGTGGTCATTGGTGGCGGTCCTGCAGGGATGAGTGCAGCCCTTGCTGCCTATGACCAAGGCATACGCGATATTCTCATTTTGGAACGCGACAACGCCTTGGGCGGTATTTTGCGCCAATGTATTCATAATGGATTTGGCCTGCATCGCTTTGGCGAAGAACTCACAGGGCCTGAATATGCAGCACGAGATGCCATTCGTGTAAAGGAACTCTCTATTCCCTATATGACAGACACAATGGCACTTTCCCTTTCCCCCGACTTGGAGGTGCGCGCCACCTCTCAAACGAACGGCATTTTCAAAATCAAGGCAAAAGCCGTTATTTTAGCCATGGGCTGTCGCGAACGACCTGCTGGGGCGCTCGGAATTGCCGGTAATCGTCCTGCGGGCGTGTATTCGGCAGGTACGGCGCAAAAGTTTGTCAACATGAAAGGCTATATGCCTGGCCGTGATGTGGTGATTTTAGGCTCAGGCGATATCGGGCTGATCATGGCACGCCGCATGACGCTGGAAGGCGCAAAAGTGCACGCTGTGTGTGAACTCATGCCCTACTCCGGCGGACTTGCCCGTAATATTGAGCAATGTCTCAATGACTTTGATATTCCGCTCCTTCTCTCTCATACCGTCACCCGTCTCCACGGCAAAAAACGGCTGGAAGGTGTGACCATTCAAAAAGTGGACGAAAATCGCCGTCCCATTTCGGGCAGCGAGCAATATATCCCCTGCGACACCCTGCTCCTCTCCTGCGGTCTTATCCCCGAAAACGAACTGACCACCGAGGCAGGCATTGCCCTCGACCGTGTGACGAGTGGTGCTATTGTTGACCAAGACCGTATGACTTCCCTTTCGGGTGTATTTGCTTGCGGCAATGTTCTGCAGGTGCATGATTTGGTAGACTTCGTGTCAGAAGAAGCCGCTATCGCAGGAAAAGCCGCCGCCAATTTCATTAAAAACCAAAAGACCCCCCCTATTTCTGTTTCTCTGAATGCAGGAGACGGGGTACGCTATACCGTCCCCCAAATCGTCACAGAGGCAAAAGACGTGACCGTGTATTTCCGTGTGACAGATGTGCAAAAGGACGTGCGCATTGCACTCTACGATGGAGACACTTGCCTGCTTTCTAAAAAGAAAATCAGCGTAGCCCCGGGCGAGATGGAAACGCTCTCTCTCTCCCCCGAAGTGCTGAAAGAAGCCAACGGCAAAACCCTCACCATTAAAATTGAAAGAAAGGACTAAGCCATGGAGAAAACAACCAGAGCTCTTACTTGTATTGTATGCCCCCGTGGCTGTCAGATGCAGGTCACGCTTGAAGATGGTGTGCCTGTGTCCGTTTGCGGCAACATTTGCCCGCGCGGAAAAACCTATGCCGAGGCAGAATGCACACACCCCGTTCGCACCCTTACCTCTACCATTCGTTTGCAAGACGGCAGAATACTTCCCGTAAAAACCAACGGCGCGATTCCCAAACACCTGCTTTTTGATGCCATGGACATTGTGGGTGGTTTGCACCCTGCCGCCCCTGTTGCCCTTGGTCAAGTGATCCTCCAAAACCTGCTGGATACCGGTGTGGACGTGGTGGCAACCGCAGATGCAGAGTAATGCGAAGGGTGGCGAAGAATGGATAAACTGCTTTTCCCTCGTACAGATGTTGCCGGTATTTCTATACCCCGTATGATAGGTGGCACAAACTGGATTGCAGGTTGGAGCCACCGTTCCCCTGCGCAAGACCAAATGATTCGTGATGCCCACAGCACCACAAAAAGCGTCACCCCCATCATCGAAGCTTTTGCACGAAATGGCGTTGATGCGATGATGTGTCCTTTTCAATCCTCGCCTGTATTGGTAGATGCCATTCGCGAAACCGAGCAAAAATTGGGGCAAAAAATTATCATGATTGACACCCCCATCATCAATGTGGAAAACAGCACCGAGGGGCGCAAAGAAGCCGAGGCGACCATAGCCAAAAGCCAAGAAATCGGCGCGACTTTCTGCCTCATTCACCATGTGTCAGCCGAGCAATTGGTCAGAAAAGACAAACACCAGATTGAGCGCATCGACGACTACACCAAACTGATTCGTGACCATGGCATGATTCCCGGCCTTTCCGCCCATATGCCTGAACTTGTGGTATACAGCGATGAAAACGAATACGATATTGAAACCTATATCCAAATCTATAACTGCATGGGATTTTTGATGCAGGTAGAGGTAGAGTCTGTTCACCGCATTATCCACCAAGCCAAAAAGCCTGTGATGACCATCAAATCCATGGCTGCAGGCAGAGTCACTCCCTTCGTGGGCCTCAACTTCAACTGGGCGACCATCCGCGATTGCGATATGGTCACCGTGGGGTGCTTTACCCCGCAAGAAGTGGAAGAAGATATTGAGATCTCCCGCGCCTTCTTTGAGCATCGTCCGCCCAGAGTGGGCAAACGAGCCAGCCCCAGCCACAATCAAAGCGCTTTTGGGAAATAATCGCATTTTTTCACCCGTATTTTTTACAAAGGCGTATACCACACCCAACGGAATACATAAAAAACACCTCGTTTGAGGTGTTTTTTGTTGATCATACATTCACGACGAGGGAATGTATATCACAATCAAGCGATGGCAGGTTCGCTTTTTGTGATGGTGATAAAAATTAAAGAAACGCCAGAAGGTCTTGCGTCATGTGGACTTCGAGGTCAATGAGATCTTGGGTAATGCGCTTGGCGTCCTCGGAGGCTTCGGTATATTTGTTTTTATACTTGGCGAGGGATTTGATGCCCATATTGCAACCGTCGCACAGCAAGCCCGCGATGTGTGCAGTATCGTCGCTGAAGGTCAGGCGAATGGTGTTGCTCATCTTTGCCATAGCGGCGGGAATGGGGCTTGGATCTTTTTCGGTTTCTCCTATTTTATCAAGCAAGGCATGACATTTGTCTCCCAAGGCAATGTGGCGGTCGTTGTAATCGCTGACCAAACTTTTCAGGCGTTGGTTGGTGATATACGCGCGCATTTGCTCCATATTGTTTGTGGCTGACTTGCAACCGGCATTACATTCTTTGAGAAGGGCGGCAGTATCGTTCATTTTGTGACTCCTTTTTTCTGTTAGTATGCCACAACACAACGCATCACATACAAAAAAGGGCTCTATCAAAAACCTTGATACAGCCCCAATTTTTGGAATTTTTTATGATGCTTTTCTCCATGTGGAGGGCAGGAGGATTAAAAGCAAGGGGAAAATTTCGAGTCTGCCCAGTAGCATATCAAAAATGAGCACCACTTTAGAGAATACGGCAAGCCCTCCGAAGTTGGAGGCAGGGCCCACTTCTCCAAAACCAGGCCCAATATTGTTTAGACAAGCCGACACGGCCGTGAAATTCGAGGTAAAGTCAAGGCCTTCAATGGAAAGAAGCAAAACAGACACCGCAAAAATCGCCACATATATAAATAGGAACGTAAAGCAACGCTCTACCACAGTTTTTTCCAATGCTTTGCCGTCCATGGTCGGCACTGTTACACTGCGAGGATGAAGGATTTTTTTGATATCCGCCTTGATGCTCTTCCATAAAATCACAATACGTGACACCTTAAATCCGCCACCCGTAGAGCCTGCACAAGCACCTATGAACATGAGCATGACAATGATGCTCTTCGCCAGTTCAGGCCAAAATTCATAGTTGACGGTGGCAAAACCGGAACTTGAGATCATAGAGGAGACTTGGAAAAAGGCATGGCGAAGCGCCGTTGGGAATTGCCCGCCAAAATCATCTTGCACCATAAAGGCAATACCAAAGGTGGAGGCGGCCACGATAAATAGGAACACACGGAGTTCTGTATTTTTCAGCACACCGCGCCAATCTTTCATCAGCACCAAAAAGTAGATGCTGAAATTGATGGCAAAAAGCACCATAAACGATGCTGTGACGGTTTGAATATAGGGCGAATACGACGCCATACTGTCATTTTTGATGCCAAAACCACCTGTGCCTGCCGTACCGAAAGAGGTAAGCAAGGCATCAAAAAAGGGCATTCCACCGCAAAGCAAAAAAACAAGTTGCATCAATGTGAGCACAACATAAATGGTATAAAGAATACGTACGGTCAGGCTGAGTTTGGGTGCAAGTTTGCCCACCACAGGCCCCGGGCTTTCTGCCCGAAGAATGTGCAGAGGCATACCGCTGCCACCGTGCGAGGGGGCAATCGCTAAAATCAGTACCAAAACGCCCATACCACCTAACCAATGGGTAAAGGAACGCCAAAACAAAATGCTTTTTGGCAAAATTTCCACATTTGCCACCACCGAAGCCCCCGTGGTGGTAAACCCTGATACCGTTTCAAACAAGGCATCCACAAAAGAGGGAATGGAGCGGGAAAAATAGAAGGGCAATGCGCCAAACAGAGAAATAAAAATCCAAGAGAGAGCCACGATGACCATGCCTTCTTTGGCGTATATCGTTTTGTCTTTTATGGGCACGAGCATGAGCAGAATTGCGACCAACATTTGCGCGCCAATGGCAACCAAAAATGACCAAAACGACTCAAACTCCCCCAAAAATAGCCCAATAAACAGGGGTGGAACCATGCACAAACTATTTAGCGTCAAAATGCGACCTAAATATTTGCCTATCATTTTTACATTCATGCTTCTACCACATCCTTTAGAAAGATATCGCGAAGTTCACCCACGGCTTGGTCTGTTGTGGTCACGACAATGACATTATCTCCCACCATCAGCATATCGTCGCCCTTGGGAATGATGATTTGATTGTTACGGCTGATGCAAGCCAAAAGATTGTTGGGTTTAAGAGACAGCCTACGCAATGGTATATTGGTGTATTCGGCTGCCACCCTCACTTCAAATTCCAGCGCTTCCGCCTTGCCATCTACAATGCGGTGCAAGGCTTTGACAGCAGCGCCCTCGCCGCTTTCTTTCACAGCGCGAACGTATCGCACGATCTCATTTGCCGTCAAGTCTTTGGGGCAAACCACGCTACCAATGCCTTGGTCTGAAAAGAGGCGCGCATATTCTTGACGGTCAATTTTGGTGACCGTTTTGCTCACGCCCTTATGGCTGGCAAACATGGAAATAATCAGGTTTTCTTCGTCCATACCCGTCAGGGTAATGACGGCATCTGTGTGCTCGATGCCCTCTGCTTCAAGAACCCCATGGCGCGCCGCATCTGCGTGAAGCACCAAGGCTTCGGGGAAGCGCAAAGAAAAGCGTTCGCACACCTCGCGTTTTTTATCAAGGAGTTTGACAGACACACCACTTTTAATGAGGTCCTCTGCCAAATATTCTGCAACACGGCTACAACCAACAATCATAGCAGATTTGATTTTGGTTTTTTCAAGTCCAAGTTTACGAATGAGTGATACAAGTTCTGTGGCGGCTGCGGTAACGGTGATACGGTCACCCGTTTGCAAGACAAAACGGCCGTTAGGAATGGTGACCTTGTCGTTTCTTTCCACCGCACAAATCAGCACGCGAGGCCCAAGCAAAGAAGCAGTTTCATAGATATGTTTGCCTTTGAGTTTGCTGTCTTTGGTGATTTGCAGTTCTACCAGTTCAACCTTTCCGCGCACAAATGTCTCGCGTTTGAGGAAGGTGGGAAACTGGATCAGACGGAATATTTCTTTTGCCGCCGCAAGTTCGGGATTGACGGCAAAGGAAAGCCCCAATTCTTCTTTGAGGAAAATCGCTTGTTTGACATATTGGGGGTTTCTCACACGTGCAATCGTTCTTTTGCATCCTAATTTTTTGGCAGTCAGACAGCACAGCAGGTTGGTTTCATCTGCATCGGTGGTGGCAATGAGCAAATCGCTTTGCCCTGCACCGGCATCCATGAGCGTATCAAGTGCGGCACCATTGCCCTCAACGGTCAGTATATCCACCGTCTCTTGTGTTTCGGCAATCACCGTGGGGTCACTGTCGACCACCGTCACATCATGACCTTCCGCAGATAACCGTTCAGCCAGCAAAAGTCCTACTTTGCCCTGCCCAACAATAATAATCTTCATGTGCTTCTTCCTTCCTGCAATGCTCATTTATCGTATAGATAAATATAATAAATAGGATTATAGCGTTATTATACCACATTATTTTTATGCTTGCAAGATAAGTCGCCAATTTTTTCTTGCCCGCAATTTTCTTCTATAACATTTGACAAAACCGCAAAAGAATGCTATACTTACATTAGCCCCACAAAGGGTAAACCATCTAAAAAGGAGAGATTCAAATGAAAAAGTTTTTATCTATCATCTTGGCTGTTGTCATGCTGTGTGCTTGTCTCTTGACGATGACCT
>JAGBWH010000135.1 GCA_017629925.1 Clostridia bacterium | reverse complement strand
TATCTTTTTATGGGTTGCAACTCTTTTTTTATATTTTTCTTTTCGTTTTTTGTTTTTTATGATATAATCACATCAGAAGCAAAAAGAAAGGTGGTGTCCTATGGCATATTTCGTACTCTCCGATCCTCACGGCTGTTATACCCATACCATGAAAGCCCTTCGTCAGCAAGGCTTTTTCGGCTCAAAACAGCATAAAATCATTTTGTGTGGAGACCTATTAGACAGAGGCAGCGAGGCGCTGTTGCTCTCTGATTTTTTCGCAGACCTTTTTGAAGAAGGCCGTTTGATTTTCGTGTATGGCAACCACGAAATTCTCTTTTTGTCTATGCTGCAATCTATCGCCAAGGGCGGTGTGTTTGAGATTGCCTCGGGTATGTCCCACCACTACACCAACGGCACTGGGACACCGCTCTTCAGCTGGCAGGCATGACTGCCACAGAAGCCATGAACGCCCCCTTAGCCTTGGTGCAACGGGTAATGCAAACCAAATTCTATAAAATTCTGCTGAAAAACGGCGTAGACTACTTTGAAACCGAGGAGTTTATCTTTGTGCATGGCTATATTCCCTGCACCAAAGTAGAGGAAACCGCTCCCCCCGTCTATACCTACAATCCCCATTGGAGAGACGCCTCCCCCGGGGAATGGGATAGAGCAAGATGGCTCAACGGCATGGAAATGGCAGGGGTGCATCACATCATCGAGGAAGGCAAAACCATTGTCTGCGGTCACTTCCACGCCAATTACGGCCACTCCTATTTGGACAGGAAATGTCCCCAATACGGCAGTGATGCGATTTATACCACCTACCGCCGCGAAGGTTTGATTGCCCTGGACGGCGCTACCGCTACCACAGGCATCGTAAACATTCTAAAGCTTGAGGTTTGACCCAATTTGCACAATTGGGCATGGTATAATAAAGGCAAAAGACAAGAAAGGAGCTTAAAAATGCAAGCATTCAAACACATTCCCGACCACCAAGGCGAAATGGAATTCGCCCTAAATGACATCCCCTTCTACAAAGCAGAACTCACCCCCGACGAGGAAGCCCTTATCCTCTCCGGCAAGCTGCACGAAGAGTACTACATCCTCCGCGAATGGGAATTTGAATCCCACGCCGAAAACGATGGCGGCATTGACGCCTTTGATTTTGGCGAAGAAGAAATTGCCCTCTCCCCCGAAGACAGCATTATAGAGGACGGCAAAGTCATCGGCTTTTGCCACGGTGTGCGCGTGTTCCTCATCAAAGGTGGCTGGGGCTATAGCTCAGGCAGTGGTCCCGAAAGCATCGGCGGCTGGGGTACCGTTTCTTCCAGTTCTACCTACACGCTGAAAAAGAGAAAATAACGAAGAAACATACAAAGAAAAGCGGAACAGCCGAGCTGTTCCGCTTTTGTGTTTGATTTGGATTTTTATAATCGTTTTTTACATACATCGTCTTAGGTAAGGCGGTTGTATCGGGCGATTTCTTGCATTTTGTCCAGTTCTTTGCGTTCGCCACGCTTGACGGTCACAAGAAAACCCTCTGTACCGTCTGCGGGAACCTCCATAATCTGCTCGTAATGGCAGTCAATACATTTCAGTTTGAGATATTTATCCATATACTTCACTTCCCTATGCACTGTT
>JAGBWH010000134.1 GCA_017629925.1 Clostridia bacterium | reverse complement strand
GGATTTATTCCGACGAAGGCGGATTTAGTTGAAAAAAGCACACATTGTCTTGGTAGACAAATGTGTGCTTTTTTCTGGTGCGGGTGACAGGACTTGAACCTGCACAGCCTTGCGACCATAAGAACCTGAATCTTACGCGTCTGCCAATTCCGCCACACCCGCATATTAAATTTCGTTCTATTGCGTGTAGAACATTACATATTGTACCATAAAAATTGATTTTGTCAATAGTTTTTATGAAAAAAGTCGTGGCAATGGGTGGAAAATCTATCTTTGGATACAAATGAAATATAAATCTTCCGTTTTTGTGGCTAAAAAGCAAAAAATCGGCGTTTTTTGATTGATTGTGGCACGTATTCGTGTTATAATACATTTTGGTAAAGGTAAAAAATGCCTTGCCTGATGATAAGAAAAAAAGGGGAAACCGTCATGAAAACATTTATGGACCAAGACTTTTTGCTCACCACCCCCACCGCACGTACTCTCTACCATGACTATGCCAAAGGGTGTCCTATTTTTGATTTCCATTGCCACCTGCCCGTACAGGAAATTTATGAAGATAGAAAATTTGCCAATTTAACTGAGGCGTGGCTGGGCGGAGACCACTACAAATGGAGACTGCTCCGTGAAATGGGCGTAGAGGAAGGCTATGTGACAGGCAATAAGCCCGACTACGAAAAATTCATGAAATACGCCGAAATGTTGCCTTACGCCATTGGCAATCCCATGTATCATTGGACGCATATGGAACTGCGCCATTTCTTTGGTATATATGATCTTCTCTCTCCTAAAACGGCAGAAAAAATCTATGCCAAGGCAGAAGAAAAACTCAAGACGCTCAGCGCAAGGCAAATGATTTTGATGAGCAATGTCACCAAAATCGTCACCACCGACGATCCCACAGATGACCTGAAATACCACAAGCTACTCGCACAAGATGACAGTTTTCCCGTGGACGTATTGCCGGGTTTTCGACCTGATAAGGCACTCAATATAGAAGCACCGCTGTTTGTCGGTTACATCAAAAAACTGGGCGAGGCTTCGCACATCGACATTTGTGACCTCGATAGCCTTTGCCTTGCGCTGTCTGCTCGCATTGCCTACTTTGATGCCTGCGGTTGTGTATGCAGTGACCATGGACTTGAAATTGTGATGTATGAAGAAGCCACCAAAGAAGAGGTAAACGCTCTGCTTTGCCGTGCGCTCGCGGGCGAGAAAATCACATCATCTCAAGCCGCCCCCTACAAAACCTACATTCTCCACTATCTGGGCAAAGAATATGCGAAACTCGGCTGGGTGCAACAATACCATATTGGGGCATTGCGCAACAACTCCTCTCGTCGTTTTGCAGAACTTGGCCCCGACACGGGATTTGACGCCATGGGCGATAGATGCTTTGCCGAAAATCTCTCTGCTCTGCTCGATGCCCTCGATCGAGAAAACAATCTTCCCAAAACCATTCTCTACTGCCTCAATCCTCGTGATAACGAGGTGCTTGCCACGCTCAAAAACTGTTTTGCAGGCGGTGGCATCGTCAGTCGGGTGCAATATGGCTCTGCTTGGTGGTTTAATGACCAAAAAGACGGCATAGAAAAGCAACTCACCGCCCTCTCCCAAGTGGGACTGCTCTCTAAATTCGTGGGTATGCTCACCGATAGCCGCAGTTTTCTCTCCTATCCGCGCCACGAATATTTCCGCCGTATTCTCTGCAATTTGCTTGGCAATTTGATTGAAAATGGCGAATACCCCCCCGATATTGAGTTTGTTGGTGGGGTAGTCAAAGATATTTGCTATCACAACGCAATGGCGTATTTCGCAAAATAAACAAAGCCGTTTATGCCACACTTAAATACAGTAGTGTGGCATATTTCTTCAAATAAATAAAAAGAAAAGGAAGCATCTCATGAAATCCACATTATCTCGTCGTTTTTGGTATGCGCTGACCTTATTTAGCCTAATGGGACAGGTGGCGTGGGTAGTAGAAAATATGTATTTTAACGTATTTATCTACAAAATTTTTCATGCCTCTGCCGCTGATATTTCCCTGATGGTGTCTGCCAGTGCGGTGGCGGCAACGCTCACCACCGTTTTTATGGGCGCGCTATCTGACCGCGTGGGCAAACGAAAACTATTTATCTGTGGCGGATATATTTTGTGGGGCATATCCATTCTTTCTTTTTCCCTCATTCGCATGGATATCATCTCCGCCCTATTTCCTGCGGTTGCATCTGCTGCAGCGGTGGGCATTTCACTTGTGATTATCATGGACTGCGTGATGACCTTCTTTGGCTCAACAGCCAACGATGCCGCTTTCAACGCTTGGCTAACTGACAGCACAGACGCCTCCAACCGCGGAATGGCAGAGGGCGTCAACGCCATGATGCCGCTGGTTGCCATTTTGGTGGTGTTTGGTGGTTTTATGGGATTTGACCAAAACCTCCCGCAAAGCTGGACCATCATTTTCCTCATCATCGGTGCGGTGGTTATGTTCATTGGTATTTTAGGCTTCTTTATCATCTCCGAGCCTGCCATCAAACCCGATACAAACCCTTATTTTTCTACCATTCTTTATGGGTTTAAGCCTTCTACCATCTCCAAAAATACATCACTTTACATTGCCCTTGCCGCTTTTATACTCTTTAACATTGCCATTCAAATTTTTATGCCCTACCTTATTATTTACTATGAAGTGTCTCTTGGTATGGCAGATTATGTGTTCATCATGGCGCCTGCCATTATTTTGGCATCTGCGGTGACCGCACTTTGGGGCAAGGTCTACGATAAAAAGGGCTTTGCTTTCGCCTCCCCCATCACCTTGATTTGGCTCTCTCTTGGGCTGGTGCTACTCTATTTTTGCCGCACCACTTTGCCCGTGTTCCTCGGCTCTTTTCTCATGATGAGTGGGTATCTCGCAGGCATGGCGGTGTTTGGTGTCATCATTCGTGACAACACCCCAAAAGGAAAATCCGGCGCCTTGCAAGGCGTGCGCATTTTTTCGCAAGTGCTGGTGCCCGGTGTGATTGGGCCTATGATCGGTAAATGGGTGCTCGCGGATGCAAAGACGATTGTGGGGGGAGACGGCACAACCTCTTTTGTGCCCAATGCCAATATTTTTGCGGTGGCAATCATTCCCCTATGTCTACTTTTGCCCTTGCTCATCATCCTTTCTAAAAAGCCCCCTCGCCTGTGCGACCTCAAAACACCCTACACCCCAAGCGAAACGCCCTTTGAGGAGGAGCATCCCCGTCCTCTGTGCAAAAGAGAAGCATACACTTCGCTCAACGGCGAATGGCAACTTCGTATTCTCAAAAAAGACGAGGTGCGCTTTGAAGGTCAAATAAAAGTGCCTTTTCCGCCCGAATCTGCCCTCTCAGGTGTGGGCAGACTCACCAAAAAAGGCGAGGTGCTACTCTACGAGCGAACATTTACGCTTTCGGAACTCCATGCCACCCTGCTTTTGCACTTTGGTGCGGTGGATTGCGAGTGTGCTGTTTTTATCAACGGCACAGAGGTAGGCACCCATCAAGGTGGCTATCTGCCCTTCTCTTTTGACATTACACAGCACGTCAAAGTGGGCGAAAACCACATCAAGGTGCGCGTCTCCGACAACCTAAGCCCCCTTTATCCCTATGGTAAGCAACGCTATCGCAGAGGGGGTATGTGGTATACGCCAACCAGCGGTATTTGGCAGACCGTATGGCTTGAGATGCTACCTGCCCTTTATATCGAGGATATCAAAATCTCTACCACCCTCACCTCTGTGACCATCAAAACCAAGGGAGGCGCACCCGAAAAAGAGGTGTGTCTGTGCGACAAAACTTACACCTATGTGGGAGATGAAGTGACGATTACAGTAGATAGCCCTCTCCTGTGGACGCCAGAGACACCCCACATTTACCCCTTCACACTCCTGTGCGGAGAGGACAAAATCTCCTCCTATTTCGCTTTGCGGGAAATCGGCACAGCAGAAGTGAATGGCACCACCTACCTCACCTTAAACGGCAAGCCTTATTTCTTCCATGGTCTGCTTGACCAAGGCTATTTTGCCGATGGTATTTATCTGCCGGGCAACGCCGAAGGGTATAAAGAAGACATTTTGCGCGCAAAAGAAATGGGTTTTAATATGCTACGTAAGCATATCAAAATTGAGCCTGATATTTTCTATTACTACTGCGATATTTATGGTATGGCTGTGTTCCAAGACATGGTCAATTCCGGTCGATACAGTTTTCTGCTTGATACTGCCCTGCCCACTTTGGGCATCAAAAAAGGGCTTGTGCGCAAAGCCTCAAAAAAACGCCAAGCCATTTGGCAGGAGACGGCAGAGCAAACGGTTGCGTGTCTATACAGTCACCCCTCGGTTGTCTATTACACCATCTTCAACGAAGGCTGGGGACAGCACAACGCTACCCCCTTATACCGTCACCTGAAAGCCCTTGACGCTTCTCGGATATGGGACACCGCCTCGGGATGGTTTTCGGGGGTGGAGAGTGATGTGGAGAGTGAGCACGTCTACTTCAAACCCGTGTCTCTCACCCCCAAAAAAGACAAACCCTTGGTGCTCTCGGAATTTGGGGGCTATTCCTACAAAATGCCCGACCATTCTTTTAATTTGGATAAAACGTATGGGTATAGAAAATGCCCCGACCAAGACGCTTTTATGAGAGACTTAGAAACTCTCTATTTTGGGGAAATCGTGCCTATGATCAAAAAAGGGCTCTGTGCTACCGTGCTTACCCAACTCTCTGACGTAGAGGATGAAACCAATGGGCTTCTCACCTATGACAGACAAATTGTAAAAGCGGACACCTCCCGTATGAAAGATATAGGGGCCGTACTCGCCTCGACATTTTTTGACACGGTTTCCCAAAAGTGAACTGCGGTTTTCAAATGATTTACAAAAAAGTCATGGTAAACCCCACTTTTCTGTGATATACTAATCGTGATGACAAAAGGGCATCTATGCCCCCAGAGAGGATAAATATTTTCTATGTGGCTTGATTATTACTATATTGTACTCGTTTTACCTGCCGTACTGTTTTCACTTTTTGCAAGTCTATCCGTGCGCTCTACCTTTCATCGGTACAGCAAAATCCCCACCCGTTGCCGTTTATCCGGCCACGACGCCGCGCGCACGGTGCTGGATGCAAACGGCCTTCATCATGTGCGCATTGAGCGCGTGGAAGGGGAACTGACCGACCATTACGATCCCAGGGCAAACGTCATTCGCTTGTCCCGCGCGGTATATGACAACACCTCATGCGCCGCCATTGGCGTGGCTGCCCACGAAGCAGGGCACGCCATTCAACACGCCCAAAACTATCTGCCCATTCGTATTCGCAGTGCCATTATTCCCATCACCACAATCGGCTCTCGCCTTGCGCTCCCCTTGATTTTGGTGGGCATTCTGCTCGAAGTGCTGGCACCCGGCATGATTGTCATTGCCTATGCAGGGGTGATTGCATTTAGCCTTTGCGTGCTATTTCAGCTGGTGACACTTCCCACAGAATTTAACGCCAGCCGTCGTGCCATTCGTGCGATTGCAGAGCAAACACCACTTGACAGTGAAGAAATTTCAGGCTCTAAAAAAGTGTTGCGCGCCGCTGCCATGACCTATGTGGCGGCACTCGCAGTATCTGTGATGCAACTACTTCGTCTGCTTCTCCTTGTGTCCGGTAGCAGAAGAAGAAACTAAAAAAATCCCCATGAACATGGTTTGTCCAACCAGACAATCACGCTCATGGGGTTTTTATTACATATTTTGTTTGGCGAGATAGGATTTGATCACCAAAAAGGTTTCCTCGCTGATATCATGCTCAATTTTGCAGGCATCCTCTGCCGCCACTTGCTCGCTAACACCCATCGCTATCAGCAACCGCTTTAGGGTGGTGTGCCTTTCATAGATATTTTGCGCCATCGAGAGCCCCGCCTCGGTGAGTTGTAGATGTCCGTTTTCGTTGGTTGTGAGAAAACCGTTTTTTCTCAAAATCCCCAGCGCACGACTCACGCTTGGCTTGGAAAAGCCCATATATTCACTCACATCTATGGCTCTGACCACGCTTTGGGTTTGAGAGAGCACATAAATGCTTTCTAAATACATCTGTCCTGATTCTTGTATATGCATATACTTCTCCTTGCTTTATCATAGACCAAGTTCTTGCAAAAACTGCGCGGTCTCGGCTTTTTTGGCATCGTCAAATTCTTGATTTCTTTTTAGTTCTTTGACATACCGTTTGGCTTTACCGCCAAAGAGCAATTTCCACCATCTTCTCACCTGATAGAAAAATAGTAGCCATGGGCGACCATCCAGCGAGGGATAATGATGCTTTAATACCGAATACGGCAACCACACACGATACCAAAAATACGCCCACTTTCCCCCTTTTTGGGTTTGCTGGATAGCCACACGGTTTTCCATACTCCCATACACCCCTGCTTTGAGCAGATAGTCCTCCATGCGCCGTGTCAGCGAGGTATGCGGCTCACCGCCAAACCATACACCCGCTAATTTCTCTGCCTCTCTAGCGAATGTCAACACACCGCTTTCCTCCAGCCAAGGGGCAATCTCTTGGGCGCATATACCTGTTTTCGTTTGGTAAATATACATATCTAAAAAGGGCCGAATACCGCATCCGCCCAAAACGAAATGCTTGACCATGTGGGCAATGTGGTAGTAGTAAAACATTTGACTGTCTAACTCATAGGTGAATTGCTTACCCTCTTTGAGCGTAGCGTGCGCCCATACGTGTTCAAGTGGCTTGTCTTCTTTGCCCACGACTTCGGACTCAATCAAGGTGAAGTGCAGTTCCAGATGCACGCCACTTTCCGTATAATAACTAATGTCGTGGCTTGTTCTGTTAGAAGAGGGGGGATAGCCTAATTTGCTCTCAAGTGCAGATTGCGCCGCTTCGAGATCATTTGGGTGAATTAAAATATCAATATCGCAACTGGTGCGCATCCATGTCCGGGGATAGTATTCTCGCAAAACAGAGCCTTTGAGGGGCAGAAAAGGAATTTCGGACGCTTCAAAGGTGCAAGCGATGCGATCTAACTCATAGATGATCCGTTCTGTGCGAGACAATGCCAATAAATACTGCTTTCGAAGTTTTGCCACCAGCCCTTGATGCTCGGGCATGATGCCGTTTTCTTCGAGGGCAGCGGCAAGAAGGTGCGCCATATCGTGATGCTTGGAGAGGGCATAAAGCGAGGCATACATCTCTTGGTTGATTGCCATGTCGGGTAATGTATAGTTTGGCTCAATTTGAGAGCGGAGCAACATAAACAGCACGTCCGCTGTTGTGTGTGGCACAGGCTTTTCCCCCTTTCCTACTTGAATTCTTCTATATGTATTATATGTCAGTTTACCCATAGTGTCAAGTCCCTATGGAAAAAATGCACAAAAAGGTTTTCGGCTCTTGCCCCGCAATTATTCTATCTGCCAAAATGTAAAAAAATACTTGACAAATCCATGCAGTTTTGTTATACTATGCTTGCAGTTAGCCTATGCTAACTAAAAAATCTAACGACAACACAAGGGATGATACACACATGATTACATTAAAAAACATCCCCATCGGCAAATCAGCGCGTGTCATCAAAGTGCACGGTGAAGGACCGCTGAGACGTCGCATTATGGATATGGGCATCACCAAAGGCACCACGCTTTATGTACGCAAAGTGGCACCGCTGGGAGATCCTATGGAAATTTCGGTGAGAGGATACGAACTCTCGCTTAGAAAAAACGATGCAGATAGCATTGAAGTTGCCCCGCTTTAATCCCCTTTTTGGCATCATCAAGGGGGGCAATTTCTCATTTTTTTGCACCTATGTTAGCCTACGCTAACTCACATTGAACAGACAACAGAAAGGCACCTATATGAGCATTCGTATCGCCCTTGCGGGCAATCCCAACTGCGGAAAGACAACGCTCTTTAATGCCCTGACCGGCTCCTCACAATACGTGGGCAACTGGCCCGGGGTGACGGTGGAGAAAAAAGAAGGGTATCTAAAAAATCACCCCGATGTTTTGGTGGTAGACCTTCCGGGCATCTATTCCCTCTCCCCCTACTCTCTGGAAGAGGTGGTGGCGCGTAACTACTTGCTCACCGAACGTCCTGACGTGATCCTAAACATGGTCGACGGCACAAATCTTGAGCGCAACCTCTATCTTACCACACAGCTCATGGAACTCGGCATCCCCGTAGTCATTGCCATCAATATGATGGATGTGATAGAGAAAAAGGGAGACAAAATTGATGTGGAGAGTTTGTCGCGCGCGCTTCGCACTCCCGTGGTGGAAATATCTGCTCTCAAAGAAACAGGCATAGAGGAAGCCACCGAGCTTGCCCTGCAAACGGCGCAATCGGGACGCCCCTATTTTCCTCGTGCCTTTTCGGGTGCGGTGGAACACGCCCTTGCGCATATCGAAGAGGCGGTCATTCACCATTTCCCCGAATCTGAGCAACGCTGGTATGCCATCAAAATTTTTGAAAGAGATGAAAAAGTGCTGGCATCCCTTTCCATTTCAGAGCAAACAAGACAGCATATTGAAGACGATATCGTCTCCGCAGAACAAGAACTTGACGATGATGCAGAAAGCATTATCATCAGCCAACGCTACGACTACATAGAGGGCGTGCTTGCCCGTTGCTACCGCAGACGGCAACTTGACACCATTTCTCTCACAGAAAAAATCGACCGTGTGGTCACAAATAGATTTGCGGCGCTTCCCATTTTCGCCGCCACGATGTTTTTGGTCTATTACCTCTCCATTTCCCTTTTTGGTACATGGGCAACGGATGCAGTTTTGGCGGGTGCGGAGCGGCTCTCGCAATTTACCGAAACCAAACTTTCCGCCATTGGCACAGCCCCTTGGCTTGTGAGTTTAATTGTGGATGGTATCATCAGCGGTGTGGGTGGCGTGCTCAGTTTTCTTCCGCAACTTGTGATGCTGTTCTTCTTTTTGGCATTTTTGGAAGGGTGCGGATATATGTCTCGCATTGCCTTTATGATGGACCGCCTGTTTCATCGTTTCGGACTATCGGGCAAGTCAATCATTCCCCTACTCATTGGCACGGGTTGCAGTGTGCCGGGCATTATGGCATCTCGCACCATTGAAAGCCAACGCGACCGCCGTATGACAATCATCACCACAAGTTTTATTCCCTGCGGTGCGAAACTGCCCATGATTGCACTGATTGCCTCTGCCCTCTTTGATGGCGCATGGTGGGTAGCGCCCAGCGCCTATTTCCTTGGCATTTTCGGGGTGGCGATCTCCGGCTTGCTGCTGAAAAACACAGCCCCCTTCCAAGGCGAAGGCGCTACCTTCGTCATGGAACTGCCCCCCTATCACCTTCCCTTGCCCCGTCACCTGCTGCGCTCCGTGTGGGAGCGTTCCTCCTCTTTTATAAAAAAGGCAGGAACGATTATTTTGCTGGCGTCTATTGTGATTTGGATCGGTGCGCGATTTGGTATGTTCGGTGGCACATTCGGATTTTCTCTTGATATGCCACTCGAAAATAGTGTGCTCGGTGTTTTGGGCAGCATAATTTCTGTTTTGTTTATTCCATTAGGCTTTGGTAATTCTGAGGCCGCTATTGCCACGCTGATGGGCCTTGTGGCAAAAGAGGAAGTGGTGGGCGTGTTTAGTGTATTGAGCTTTACAGGCATGACACCACTTGCCGGCTATTCATTTTTAGTGTTTAACCTGCTTTGCGCCCCCTGCTTTGGTGCAATGGGTGCCATCAAGCAAGAGATGAACAGCGCAAAATGGACGGCATTTGCCATTCTCTATCAATGTGTATTTGCCTATGCGATGTCGCTTATGATCTATCAATTTGGCTCTCTGTTTTTGGGAAGCGCACAGGTGGTCGGCGTGATATGCGCCATACTTGTCTCTCTGCTTTTGCTATATCTTATTTTGCGCCCCCAAATCAAAAAATCCTCAAAAACCTAAAAGAAAGGAAATGCCTATGAACCTACCAACCGTCATTGTGTTATGCGTGCTCTTGGCGGTCCTTTCGGGGATCGTGGTATATATGCGCCGCAAAAAGAAACAAGGCAAGGGTGGCTGCGGCTGCAACTGCAGCGAATGCCCTATGGCGTGTTCGCAGAAGGCAAACACTCCAAGCTAAGTTTGCCCTTACGGGCAAGTGAAGTTATCTGCGATAGTGAAGTTCACTAAGTGAGTGAAGTTTGCGCCACGCGTGGTGCAAGTGAAAAGTATGTGTGGGGCAAACTTAACTTCACTTTGCGAGCATAGCGAGCAAAACTTCACTGCGAGAGGTGCGAGCAACTTCACTTTTGCGGAGCAAAAACTTCACAAAGCAAATAAGACAGAGCAAGAATAGAAGGTTTTATCCTTTTATCCTTGCTCTTTTTTTACGATGAATTGCCCATTTTTTTACACGGAATAGATTGACTGGAAAAATGCAATGTGCTACAATAGTGTATCAAGTAAAATTGCGTTATCGCACCTCGGGCGTGGCGCGCAATACGTCCTCTACCACCTGACAATATTCTTTTTCTGTTTTTGCATGCTCCGCTTTTGTGACAAATTTTTCTCTTAAAAGAGAGGGCATACTCAAAAAGGCGAGCAATGCATCAGGGCGCGATGCCAACGCCATGCCAAAACCGTAGGGAATTTGATCGTCCTGTTTGTTCATTTTTTGCTCCTTTTTTTCTTTTAGTATGTGGCATTCGCCCTCAAAATAAACCGTTTTTTTGCTTAGTTTTCACATTGATTATCATTTGATTGGAAATATATTATGTCCTATTTTACCCCACTCACCGACCGAGATATCCCCTCGCTTTCCGCCTTTTTCGGGCAAAACCCCCACCGTTTTTGCGATTTCACCGCATATAACACATGGATTTGGGGCAAATATCTACACGCCGCCCTTGCCACTTTCCACGGCATCACAATCCTGCGGCGCAACATGATGGACGAGCGCACATGCCTTTACCCTTTGGGCGTTTCTCTTTCTAAGGAGGGTGTGCTTTCCTGCCTTTTGGAAGTGGCAAAAAAAGAAGGGATATCCCCCACGCTCTTCCCCCTCACGAGAGAGGAAAAAGACTATATCCTCACCCTTTACCCGCAAAGCCAAGCAGAGACGCAGGAAGGCTGGTGGGATTATCTCTATCTCAGGGATGACCTTGCCAACCTGAGTGGCAAAAAGTATCATGGTCAGCGCAACTTTCTCCGCCGTTTTCGTACGCTTTACCCCCCTGGTAAATGCGTGCCTCTTGACGAAGTCAAAAAGATGACGTGGCGCACTTTTTAGCGCAATTTTATCAAAATCCGCCCGCCTCCGGCACGGCGGTGGAAGCGGAGATGGTATCGCTTCTTTCCCTGCTCTCTTCCCCCTTGCCACAAGGCATGAGTGGCATGGCACTCACCACAGGCGAGGACATCGTGGCACTGGCGCTGGGTGAGGTGGTAGGAGACACCCTCTATATCCACATAGAAAAGGCAAGGCGCACCTGCCCGGGTGCTTACCAAGCCATCGTCCATGGTTTTGCCTCGGCACACGAGGGTGTGTCACTGATCAATCGTGAAGAAGATGACGGAAACGAGGGGCTTCGCACCTCGAAACTATCCTATCATCCAAAGGAGCGGCTACAGAAGTGGGCGGTTACCGTCAGCGCCCCCCCATGTATGTAGAATTACAGTATTCTCTAAATATATATTCGTCGAATTGTGCATAACTTACATTGACAATAACCCTCTTTTTATGATACAATATAATCGTGAAGATAGTATCTCGCCCCATATCGTTTTGAGAGGAGCCCAAAAATGGAACGAAAAAACAGAATATGGACCGTTTCCTCCAAAGGCGGGGTGGGCACTTCAACGATTTGCGTGAATTTAGCGCGCGCGTTTGCCGCCGCAGGACAACGGGTATTGCTCGTGGATCTGGATACCACTTCCCCCTCCCTTGACGTATTGCTTGGGGTGGATAATGCGGTATATGATGTGCGCGATGCTCTACTCGGACGTATGAGTATCAAAGATGCCGCCGTTCGGCTCCCCAGTTCCCCTAATATGTATCTTTTATGTGGCACACTCGACCCTGCAGGCGACCTGCCACTCACCAAACTTGACAGCGCGCTCTGCCAAGCAGAAAAGGATCTTGGGATTTCCGTTGTTTTACTCGACACACATTCACCCGGTCGATACGCGAAAACCATTGCCTCGATTGTGAGCCATACGGTGCTTGTGACCGAGCCTTTGCCACTTCCCCTTTATGCCGCAGAAAAATGCGGTGTATT
This sequence comes from Clostridia bacterium, assembly GCA_017629925.1. Taxonomy (GTDB): domain Bacteria; phylum Bacillota; class Clostridia; order Oscillospirales; family CAG-272; genus UBA1740. The sequence goes on along the minus strand of JAGBWH010000134.1, from coordinate 3,536 downwards.
CATGAGGGAAATTGATGCGCCCAACCTTAAAATGGTCGTCAATCGCTATGATTTTACCGCCAAGCCCGTCTCGCTTTGCTCGATGATTGACCAAGTGGGCGTGCCGCTGCTGGGTGTCATTGCCAAAGATGAAGACATGGCGCAAGCCCAACTGCATGGGAAAATGGCAAAAGAAGGGGCATCTCACAACACAGTTTGTGGATTTAGAAATATCGCGCATCGCTTATTTGGGCAACATTGCCCGCTCTTTTCCGGTTTCAAAAAATTTGACCGTAAAAAGTTTATTGGCTAACACACACCCCGCGAGGGAGAAGGGACTTCAAAATGGAAATTGCAATTATAGCAGATGACAAGAAAAAGGAACTCATGGCGCAATTCTGTATTGCTTACTGCGGTATTTTGAGCCGCCATCATCTTTCCGCCACCCAAATCACAGGCAAATATGTAGCCGAAGCCACAGGGCTTGATATCGAACTCATGATGAGTGGCTCTACGGGCGGTGCTGAGCAATTCATTTCTCGCGTTTCCCTCAATGAAATCGACGTGCTCTTCTTCTTCCGCGATACAGAGCCGGACGCCGAATTCCACGTCCTTGACAACGAACTGCTCAGAATGTGCGATATGCAAAACGTGCCTGTTGCCACTAACATTGCCACCGCAGAAGTGCTTGTCATGGCATTGGATAGCGGTGCTCTTGATTGGCGCGAAATCGTCAATCCTCGCTCCGCCTACAACAGAAACAAGAAAAACTAAACGCCTATCATTTTCCCTTGGGGTAGTGCAGACTACCCCATGGGGGAGACGAAAAAGGAGAATTGTCATGACAATCGTAGAACTAAAGCAAGCCTTGGCACAACCTGCTGTGTCCGGCTGTTTTTTGTTTTATGGGGAGGAAGAATACTTAAAAAAGCATTATCGGGATGCTTTGCGCAAAAAAGTGCTCACCGATGATGGTTTAGATGCGCTAAATCATACCATCTTTGATGGGGATAGTGTATCGATGTCAGAGCTCTATGAAGCGGTAAAAGCCATGCCCATGATGGCAGACCACCATCTCATTGAATGGCACCATGCCAATATCGAAAATCTAAAAGCCGCAGAAATGGATAATCTTTTGACGATTGCAGAGCAAATCAAAGAGGTCTATGACTACTCTATTTTGCTCATTTGCGCAAGTGAAGAAGGCGTAGATAAAGGCACGCCCAAACGCCCAGGTGAAAGACTATCAAAGCTCTCTCAGGTGATGCAAGCGGTCGACTTTCCCCCAAGTTCTGACGGAGAACTGCTCAACTGGATTGCTCGCCATTTTGCGCACGAAAAACTCACCATTTCCCCCGACGCGCGCCGTCATCTACTCATGCGTGTGGGCCATTCTATGCAGGATTTGGCATTTGAAATCAGCAAGGTGGCTTGCTATGCCCATGCATTGGAAAAAGGCGAGGTGACAATCGAGGATATCGACATGGTCACATCCGTATATCTTGAAAATGATACCTACGCGCTCAGCAATGCCCTGCTGGAAGGGCAAGTGAGTTTGGCATTTAGTGCCTTGGCAGAACTCAAAAGCAAACGTGTGGATCCTGCTGTGGTATCGGGGCAACTCTTTCGTGTTTGGTGCGACCTTGCCCTCATTTCAACGCTTTTGGCAGAAGGCAAAAGTGTTGACAGTATAGCGAAAGTCCTCAAAATGAATGCCTACAAAGTGGGTATATACGTCAAAGCGGCTCGTCGCTTGGGGCAAGTCAAAATCAAAGCCGCCCTTTTGGCGTGTGGGCAAACCGACCTTTACTGTAAATCGGTGTATATCAATGCTTACGATCAGCTGGAAAAACTGCTCGTGGAGCTATGCAAATAATCTATCTATATATAATAAGGAGAATTTTTTATGAGTTCATTCTATATGCGCTATCCCGAAGGCAGAGTAAAAGCCTTAACATTCAGCTATGACGACGGAGTGGAGTCGGATATTCGTCTCATTGAAATCATGCGCGCGCATGGTCTGAAAGGTACCTTTAATATCAATAGCGGATTGTTTGCGCCTGAGGGAACTGTCTATCCCAAAGGCACCATTCACCGCCGCATGAGTGAACAGGAGTGCTACCGTGCCTACCATGAGAGTGGCATGGAGGTTGCCATTCACGGCGAATGCCACCCCTTTTTGGACTCCATGCCCCAGCATTTGGCACTCAGAGACATTGCCCGCGACAGAGAAGAGCTGGAGACTTTGTTTGGCACGATCATACGCGGTGCGGCATATCCCTATGGCGCCTACTCTCAAAAAGTCATCGATTGTCTTTGTGCCTGCGGTATCGTTTATTGTCGCGCCGTTGCCTGTACCCACAATTTCCGTATGCCTACGGATTGGCACCGTCTGAGCGCTACCTGCCACCATGCCGACAAACAACTCATGGAGCTGGCAGACAAATTTTTGGCAATCAGCGACACTTCCCCTACAACCTCTCTCTTCTACGTATGGGGGCATAGTTATGAATTCGACCGCGACGATAACTGGGATGTGATTGAGGCCTTTGCCCAAAAAATGGGTGGCCACCAAGATATTTGGTACGCCACCAACATTGAAATATACGATTACATCAAAGCCTATGAGAGCCTTCACATTTCCTTTGACGGCAACCGTGTTCACAACCCCACAGCACAAACGGTATGGTTTCAAAAAGACGGCACAACCTACTCTATTGCACCCGGAGAAACGCTTTGTTTGTCGCGCTAAATGCCGCATAACATATCACCTTTGCACCGCGAGGCATATCACGCACCGATAGGTGCATATCACGCCGAGCATGGCGAGGCATATTATGCGGACAGTCGAGGACGCCTGTCCCTACGATTTTAATACTTTTTGCGGACAGTCGAGGACGCCTGTCTCGAACGGACAGTCGAGGACGCCTGTCCCTACGATTTTTTGATATTTTCGCCCGCAAGCAAAATGAAAGCAAAAGAGCAAAAACAAATAAAAAAACAGCGCAAAAAAATCCCCCGACGAATCGGGGGATTTTTCTATAGAATGTTTAGAATATTGGATACAGTATGTATCAAATTCTAATTAGTTGAGTTCAGCGACTACGAAGTTGTCGAAGTCATAGTTGCATTCGAAAGCAGCGCCAGTAGCAGCAACATAAGCGTCAACTGCTTGAACAGCCTTGCCTGCGCCACCGAATACCATGAGCATATTGAAGGGTTTTTCGCCGGTGAAGCTTGTGCCGGAGATCTTCAGGTTGTAGGATTCTTCGCCGATTTGTTCGCCATCGAGGAAGATAGCTACGTCATAACCAGAAGCAGATTATCTCAGCTCGAAGCTGATGGTGTGCCAATCGCCGATAGAAGCGGTAGCAAGGATTTCAGATTGAGTGAGGGTAGCGCCGCTTGCATCAACGTAAGCTACACGAGCAGCGTTTACGTCATCGTAACCAACAGTCAGGTTGCCTTGGCCGTCCATGTTCAGAAGGGTTACGCGATCTTGGCTGCCATGGAATTTGTTACCATTGTCGCGGAGGTAGAAGTTGATGGGGAATGCG
>JAGBWH010000133.1 GCA_017629925.1 Clostridia bacterium | reverse complement strand
ATGAAGTATGCCAACAAAATCGGCGCACGTTATGTGATGATGCTGGGCGATAGCGAACTTGAGACAGGCAAAGCCATGCTGCGCAACATGGAGGACAGCACACAAGAGGAAATTGACATAGAAAGTCTTGTATCCTTTATGCTGAAATAATCACAAAAAACCAAAGAGGAAGGTCGAGAGAGCCATGCTCTATTCGGTGTTCCTCTTTTTTACCTGATTGTCACACACAAGATACCAACAGAAAAGGAAATGCCATGAAAGAAACAAATGCGCCCGCCTTTTTGCCCGCCACGCGAGAAGAGATGGACAGGCTGGGCTGGGAAAGACCTGACTTTGTATATGTCACAGGGGATGCCTATGTGGACCACCCCTCTTTTGGTGTTGCGATCATTTCCCGTGTGCTGGAAGATGCGAGGTATCGTGTGGCGATTTTGTCTCAACCCGATTTTCGCTGTTGCGAAGATTTCAAAACCTTTGGCAAACCACGTCTGGGCTTTTTGGTCACCGCAGGCAATATTGACTCTATGGTGGCGCACTATACCGTATCCAAAAAACGCCGTACCTATGACTATTACAGCCCCGCAGGAAAGATGGGGCTGCGCCCTGACAGAGCCACTATCGTCTATTCTAACCGTATTCGTGAAGCCTATGGAGACGTGCCGATCATCCTTGGCGGTCTTGAAGCCTCTCTGCGCCGTTTTGCCCACTATGATTATTGGTCAAATAAAATGCGCCGCAGCATACTCATTGATAGCAAAGCCGACATGATTTCCTACGGCATGGGCGAAAATACCCTGCGCCGTGTGGCAGAACTGCTTGATCGTGGCGTACCGATTCGTAAAATTCGAGATGTCAGAGGCACGGTATGGCTGGGCAAAGTGGGAGACACAGTGCATTTCCCCTCGGTGGAAACTGCCCCTTGGGATGAGATAAAAAAGCAAGGCAAAGCCTATGCCGACGCCTTTGGAACACAGTATAGAGAAGCCGACTCTATCCGTGGAAAAGCCATCATCGAACCCTACGGAAATGACATTTTAGTGCAAAACCCCCCTATGTTTCCATTAGAAAGCGAGGAGCTGGATAAAGTATATGCGCTTCCGTATATGAGAGATTATCACCCCATGTATGAAAAAGACGGCGGTGTGCCTTCCATTACAGAAGTGAAATTCTCCCTCACCCACAACCGTGGTTGCTTTGGTGCTTGCCACTTTTGCGCCATTGCATTTCACCAAGGCAAAGAAGTACGAGCCAGAAGTGTGGAGAGTGTCTTAGAAGAAGCCAAAGTTTTGACCTCTCTTCCGGATTTCAAATGATATATCCACGACGTAGGTGGCCCTACTGCCAATTTCAGAGGCCCCGCTTGCGAGGAGCAAAGAACACGAGGCGTTTGCCCCACGCGCCGTTGCCTTTCCCCCAAACCCTGCCCCAATTTGAAAGTGGACCACACAGAATATGCCCAAATGCTCAGAGAAATTGCGGCTCTGCCGAAAGTGAAAAAGGTGTTTGTGCGTTCGGGTATTCGCTTCGATTACCTGCTCTACGACAAAAATCCTGCCTTTTTCCGTCAACTCGTGGAGCATCATGTATCCGGTCAACTTAAAGTCGCACCCGAACATTGCAGTAACCACGCACTCTCCATGATGGGCAAGCCGTCCATTCATGTGTATGAAAAGTTTAAAGACAAATATTTTGCCCACTGCCAAGCGGTTGGCAAAGAGCAATATCTTGTGCCTTATCTCATGTCCAGCCATCCAGGCACCACCCTTGAAGATGCGATAGAAATGGCACTTTGGCTCAAAAAAGAGCATTATAACCCCGAGCAAGTCCAAGACTTTTACCCCACACCCGGTACCGTATCTACGGTCATGTATGCCACGGGCATTCATCCGCTCACGGGTGAGCGTGTGTATGTCTGCCGTGACTACCATGAAAAGCAACTGCAAAGAGCCTTGCTTCAACCAAACGTGCCCAAAAACGCACCGCTTGTCAGAGAAGCCTTGCGACTTTGCAAAAGAGAGGATCTCATAGGGTACACCGCCGATTGCCTTGTGCGCCCTGACGAAAAAACAATGCCACGTACCCCCAAAACCACTACCCCCGCAGGCAAAAAACCAAAACTTGGGCCTGTACGATACAGAGGTATGCAGACACCTTCCGCCGACCGACCGGTGACGCAAAACGGCACAAAAGGCAAGAAGCCCATCCCCCTGCAACCCTCGCCTTCGCCAAAAGCCAAGACACCCACAAGAAAACCTGCGAAATCATCCATCAAACCCTCAAAACCTTTCTCAAAACCCAAGAAAAAATGATATTTCAGCAAAAACCCCCCTGTTTTTCGTCGAAAAACAGGGGGTAATCTTATTTATTTTGGACTTTTGCTTTGATTATTTGTTTTTGGCTTGTGCTTTTAGGCGAGTGGGCGTGTCAAGAATTTGTTTGCGGAGGCGAATGGATTTGGGTGTGATTTCAATGAGTTCGTCTGCGGCAATAAATTCAATGGCTTCTTCCAGCGACATTTGGCGAGGTGTGATCAGGCGGAGGGCTTCGTCTGCGCCAGTAGAACGTACAGCCGTCATGTGTTTTTTGCGGCAGACGTTCACGGAAATGTCGCCGGGTTTGGGGTTTTCGCCCACGATCATACCTTCATAGACAGGGGTGGATGCACCTACAAACATGGGGCCTCTGTCTTGCGCATAGTAAAGACCGTATGCGGTGGTCTCCCCCGTTTCGCTTGCCACAAGAGAGCCTGTAAAACGCATGGTCACCTCTCCTTTATAAGGCGCATATCCGCAGAATACCGTATTCATTAGACCTTCGCCACGGGTATCGGTCAAAAATTCGCTACGATAACCGAACAAGAAACGAGACGGCATGGTGTAAATGAGACGACGGCGAGAGCCACGAAGTTGCATATCTTCCAGCTCACCCTTACGCGCGCCCAATTTTTCCATGACCGAGCCAACGGCATCTTCGGGCACGTCCACAATCACCTTTTCCATCGGCTCGCAGGTTTTCCCATCAATTTCACGGAAAAGCACACGGGGATTAGAGCACGCCATTTCGTACCCTTCACGGCGCATATTTTCAAGCAAAATGGACAGGTGCATTTCCCCTCTACCAGCAACGAGGAAGCAGTCGGTGGTCTCACCGTCTCTGACGCGCAAAGACACATCGCGCAGCAATTCACGATACAGTCTGGCGTGCAGGTGACGAGAGGTCACATATTTGCCTTCTTTGCCTGCAAAGGGAGAGTCGTTGACGGAAATGGTCATCTCAAGCGTGGGCTCGCTCACCTTCACAAATTCAAGAGGCTCTACGCAAGTAGTGGCACAAACCGTGTCACCAATATTGATGTTTTCAGCACCGGAGAAGCAAACGATGTCACCCATTTGGGCTTCTTCAACTTGCACTCTTTGCAGACCATCAAACTGATAAATAGAGACGATTTTTGCGGGTGTGGGTTGCTTTGTGGGATTGTGCCAGTTCACAATGGAAACGGGCATATTTTGTTTGAGCATACCTCTTTCGATACGGCCAATGGCAATTCTGCCCACATAATCGTTATAGTCAATGGAGGACACCAAAATTTGCAGTGGCGCTTCTACTTCGCCCTCCGGGGCAGGAATATAATCAAGAATGGTATCAAAGAGAGGAGTCAGGTCTGTGCCGGGTGTGTGGGGATCTCTTGAAGCGGTGCCTGCTCTGCCTGAGCACCAGAGCACGGGAGAATCCAGTTGCTCGTCGGTGGCATCGAGGTCCATGAGCAGTTCCAGCACCTCATCTTCCACTTCGTCCAACCGTGCATCGGGGCGGTCAATCTTATTGACAACCACAATCACACGATGCCCCATTTCAAGTGCCTTTTCAAGCACAAAACGGGTTTGTGGCATAGGGCCTTCTGCCGCATCAACCAGCAAAATAACACCATTAACCATTTTCAGAATACGCTCTACCTCACCACCAAAGTCTGCGTGACCAGGGGTGTCAACGATGTTGATTTTGGTGCCTTTGTAATGGACGGCGGTATTCTTTGCCAAAATGGTAATTCCGCGTTCGCGTTCCAGATCGTTTGAGTCCATGACGCGATCGGTGGTGGCTTGATTTTCACGATAAATGCCCCCTTGGCGAAGCAGCTCGTCCACCAAAGTGGTTTTGCCGTGGTCAACGTGTGCGATAATGGCAACGTTTCTTAGTTCTTCTCTTCTCATAGTCTACCATTCCTTTTTGTAGCAATTTTATCTAAACATATATATCCAATTTTATTATATACTAAAAACAGCCCCTTTTGCAATATCTGCTCTTACATTTTTTTTAAGTAATCGAGTGTTTTTTCCGTCACTTTGCCAATATTTTGGAAAAATAGAAGATTTTTTAGCAAAATGTTGGTTTTCTCATTTTCGCAAAATGACAAACCTATTGACAAATCCCTCTATTTGTGCTATACTTTACGGCGAACCGAACAGAATATATCATCAGGGGTGCTTATTGCTGAGATGGCCTTTGCCAAACCCTAAAACCTGATACGGATAATGCCGTCGTAGGAAGATTGATTTTGATACTGCTATTAGTCTACCGCGCGGATGTTATATCCTGCGCGGTATTTTTTATGGTCTTATTTCATTTGACCGTCTAAGGAGGTAAACAAAATGAAAAAAAACACACTTGCGCTGTGCGAGGCGGGCATTATGATTGCCTTTTCCACCGTCCTTGCGATGCTTAAACTGATTGATATGCCCTATGGCGGCTCGGTCACCTTTGCACAGATGCTCCCCATTCTTATTTTTGCATACCGTCATGGCCCAAAGTACGGTATGGGCGCGGCACTCACCGCATCGGTCGTACAGCTTCTGCTCGGACTTGAAAACTTCTCCTATCTGCCCCTGATCAGTTGGTATTCCGTTGTCGTGCTTGCTCTGCTTGACTATGTTGTTGCCTATTCTGCGTTTGGCATCGTTGGATTTTTCAAAAAGAAGATGGACTATTCCAAGGCGATGGTACTTGGTGGGCTCCTCGCCTCTGTGATCAGATATGTCTGCCACGTGGTGTCCGGATTTACCGCATGGACCGCCTTTGAGATCCCCTCTTCTGCTGTTCTTATCTATTCCTTGGGCTACAACGCCACCTACATGATCCCCGAAACAATCGTGCTTTGTGCTGTGGCATACTTTTTCTGCTCGTCCGTTGATGTCTCCAAAAACATACCTTCTCGTGCAAAACGACAAGAGAGCGAAAGCGCTATATCTTTGATGAAGATTTTGGCTGGTTTTGCCATCCTTGTTGCTGTGATCGTTGACACCGTACTCGTCTTTTCCCACATTCAAGATGGAGAAACGGGTGATTTTATCCTCTCAGGGCTGGGCGAGGTGAATTGGATTGCCTTTACTGTTGTCACGGTTGTCTCTGTTGGTGTGGCAATGCTTTTCTACATTTTAGATAAGAAAAAACAAAAACAAAAATAATCCGAGCGTCTTTTTGGCGTGTGATTTTTGATGGTTTGGTCTTGACAAACACCCCCAAAAAAGGTATACTATCACCGTCAGTTGGCGACGCAATCGCGCGGTATCATGCCGAAAGGTCTTACCGTGAGGAAAGTCCGGGCTTCATAGAGCAAGGATAACGGATAACGTCCGCCGAGGGTGACCTTAGGGCAAGTGCAACAGAAATATACCGCCTCGAAAGAGGTAAGGGTGGAACGGCGAGGTAAGAGCTCACCGAATTTTATGGTAACATAAGATTCCTGTAAACCCTATCCGAAGCAACACCTTCCAACACACTTTTATGTGTACGGCTGCTCGTCGGCGTTTGGATGGTGGCAGAAGGGAAACCTTTGAGCTTGTCGGAGACGGCAAGCAAAGATAGATGATTGCGCACGACAGAACCCGGCTTACCGCCAACTGATATACACGTACTCTTTGCAAGCGATGTGTCAAAGCATCGCTTGTTTTTCTTTTTGTGGCACAAAAACATGACTTTTACAGTATTTTTTCCAAAACTTCAATTTTTTTGTTGCATTATGGGCGGTTTTCCTCTATAATAGTAATAAGTATTTCTTATTATACTATACCATTCTTTGAATAGGAGTCACATTTGCCTTTTGATTTTTCTCTTTCAAAGGATGTTTCAAAAAAAGGAATTGGCATTTGGGGAATGGGCGTCTCCGGGCTGGCGGTATGCTCTGCCCTTTTGCGGTATCTCCCCGACATTGGCTATCGCATCCCGCTTTTTCTGCGAGACAGGCGAGCCGATGCCACCCTGCCACAAGAACTAAAAAACCGCCCGCACGTCTTTTTTTATACAGGCGAGGGGTGGGACAAGGATGTGCGGGAAAGCGTACTATTTCGCTCCCCCGGCATTCGCCCTGACATTTTGGCATTTGAACAGGCAAAAGCCATGGGCAAAATACTCACAAGCGAGATGTCTTGGTTTTTCGCCAAATGTCCGTCTCCCGTCTATGCCATCACGGGCAGCGACGGCAAAACCACCACCTCCACCATGACCGCATCCGTGCTATCCGCATGGCGACAAGCCCATACCTATTTAGGGGGCAATATTGGCATCTCTCTTTTGCCTATGCTCGACCGCCTGACAGTCCACGACCGCGTGGTGCTGGAGCTTTCCAGTTTTCAGCTTTGGGATATCGCCCCGAAAACAGATGCCTCTGCCATTTTGAATATCAGCGAAAATCATTTGGATATGCATCAGGATATGGCAGAATATATCGAGACAAAGTCTCATATTCTCACCCACGCCAAACGGCGTGTACTGTGGGACGACTGCCCTCATTATTTAGATTTTTTAAGGCAAGAGGACACACTCTGTTCCTTTTCTCACCCCCTCTCGTATCTCCAAAAAACCTACCCTTGCCACAGTTTTGTGTGGCGCGCGGGTGAGCGATTATACTACACGGAAGGGCGAGCCACACACACCCTCTTTTCCACCCATGATATGTATGTGGGCGGAATGCACAATATCAAAAACGCCATGACCGTGATTGGTCTGCTCGGCGGAGTGGTCACAAAAGAAGCCCTCTTTCGCGGTATTTGCCATTTTAGAGGTGTTCCTCATCGTATGCAGTATGTGGGTGAGTTTCAAGGGGTGCGGTGCTATGATAGTGCCATTGACACCACCCCTGCGAGAGTACACGCCACACTCTCCTCGTTTGAAGGTAAATCAACGGTCATTTGCGGTGGCTCGGACAAGGGGCTTTCCTATGATCCGCTGGCAAAAACCTTACTTGAGTTTGCCGATTTGGTGGTGCTTTCAGGGGCAACCGCCCCGAAAATCCTAAAAGCGATTGCTCAGTTCCCCGCCCCCCAAAAGCCACCCGTTTATCATGTGGAAAATTTTGGCGAAGCGGTGACATACGCCCTCTCCCACACCCCAAAAGGGGGGAGGCTGATATTGTCTCCCGGCTCTGCCAGTTTTGATCAATTTGCAAGTTATAAGCAAAAAGGTGATGCCTTTTTGGCATACCTTGCAAAATATACAAAAGAATAGGCAAGCCAAACTTGCCTATTCGCAAAAAAAGTCGCACTTTTGTGCAGAAAGGTATATGGACAACCTATGACAAGTTATCTATCCCTGCTTGAAGCGCTCACGGAATGTGTGAGCATTTCAGGCACAGAAACCAAGGATAAAGACAAAATTATCTCTATTTTGTCTCCCTACTTTGACCGTGTGGAAGTCGACCGCTTGGGCAACACCATTGCCACCTTATCCTGTGGCAAAACAAATGCCCCCGTCCTGCTCATTGACACCCATTTTGACCAAATTGGTCTCTTGGTGACCGACCGCAAAGAAGGCGGATTTTTATCGGTGACCTCTATCGGCGGACTCGACACCCGTATTCTCCCCGCCATGGATGTGACCATTCACGGCAAAAAAGAACTCTTTGGTGTGATTACCTCCACCCCCCCTCATCTTCGCAAAGCGGAGGATGCCGACAAACTTTCCCCTGTGGACGAGCTGCTCATTGACTGCGGTGTGCTTGACACAGAACGTCTAAAAGAGCTGGTGCCGATTGGCTCGCCCGTGTCTTTTAGAGTCCCCTTTACCAAACTGCAAAACGGCAGAGTGGCAGGTGTGGGTTTAGATAACAAAGCCTGCTGTGCTGCGGGCATCCTTTTCGCCTCTATGGTCGATAAGTCCGCACTATGCTGTGATGTGGTTTTGCTCCTCTCCTCTTTTGAAGAAATTGGTGGCAAAGGTGCGGTAGTTGGCACTTATACCATTTCCCCTGATTTGGCTATTGTGCTGGACGTGAACTTTGCCAAAGCACCGGGCATCGACAGCAAAGAGTCCATTCGTATGGGAGAAGGCCCCTCCGTTTCCCTTTCTGTGCTCACCCATCGCGGACTTTCCAAACGTGTGATTGCCCTCGCAAAAGAAAACGAAATTCCTTGCCAAACCATCGTGGAAGTGGGCAATTTGGGCACAAACGGCAACAACATTCCCCTGCAAAGAGAGGGCGTGCCGACGGTGAATATGAGTTTGCCCCTCTCCTCTATGCATACCGCCTCTGAAATCGTAGCCGAATGTGACGGCGAGGCGTTGGCAAAATTACTCTGTCAAGTTGCCTGCGACCAAGAAGTGTGGCGCATGGCGCTCTCTTATAGCACAAGGGAGGTAAAATCATGAAAAATTTACTGCAAGAACTTGAGTTTGAGTGCGGTTTGTTTGGCCCTTCCGGCTTTGAAGTTGAGGTGAGAGATTACCTCAAAGAAAGATTAGAAGAAGTGGGCTACACCACCAAAACAGACGCCATCGGCAACCTCATGGTTGAAGTAGGAGACACCACCTCTCCCTACACATTGCTCGTAGAAGCTCACATGGATGAAGTGGGCATGATGATTACAGAAATTGGTGAAAACGGTTGCCTTTCTTTTGGATGCGTGGGCGGAATTGACCCCCGTGTGCTGTGTGGCAAACGTGTGATTGTTCGTGGCAAAGACCAACACGACATCCCCGGCGTGATTGCCTCAAAACCCATTCATCTGCAATCAAAAGAAGAACGTAGTCACGTCACCAAAGCTGACCGTATGTATATTGACATTGGCGTCAGTAGTCGAGAAGAGGCTGAGTCGCTCGTGGATTTGGGCGATTTTGCCATGTTTGATAGTCCTTTCGTGGTCTTTGGTGAGCCAGAGGTAAAGGTGAAGGGCAAAGCCATTGACGACCGCCTTGGTTGTGCGGTGATGCTTCGTGCCTTGCTTCGCTTAAAAGAGGAGGGTATCTCTCTTCCCTATCGCTGTGTGTTCTCCTTTGGTACAAGAGAAGAGGTAGGGTTCTCCGGCGCAAAACCTGTCACCTTCCGTGTCCGTCCCACTCACGCCTTCATTTTGGAATCCACCGCAATCGCAGATCTCGCGGACGTGCCTAAAGCCTCTCGCGTGGCTGACCAAGGCTGTGGCGGTGCGCTCTCTCTTGCAGACAACGGCACCATTTACGACTCGTCTATGATTGCCTTTGCCCAAGAGACCGCCAAAAAAGAAGGCATTGCCGTACAGGTGAAACGCTATGTGTCGGGTGGCAACAATGCCAAACATATTCAGCAAAGCGT
>JAGBWH010000132.1 GCA_017629925.1 Clostridia bacterium | reverse complement strand
GAAAGAAACAACCGCTTTATTTTCACGAAAAATGAGAGTAAAGCGGTTTTCTGTTGGTAGAAATGACAATGAATTTTATGATATGTGTGTTTTTTAGTCGCGATTTACCCCTCTGCCGTACGCCTGTACGTCGACGAGTTGCCAAATCGCGCCTTCTACATCCAAATGACTCAACCCCTTCGTATAGAGTTGATATCATCTTTGATTTCAATGTGGGCGATTGCCAAGGCAAATTTTCAGAGGCGAGACAGCACCTCTATGGCGTTTTTCTCAATGACCACTCTTTCATGCTCTTCGATATAGCAAGCCATGAGTGCGCCGTGCTCGGTTGTGTTGTATTCATGCAAAAATGCTAAATCTTCCATGGAGACATCCACGCCGCTACGGACTTTGATTTGCAGTTTTAGATACCACTCTCCCTTTCCGGAGCGATACAGACTGCTCGGCCCTTGGTAGCCTTTTGCATGCAATGTTTTGGCAACACAAAGCAGATCGTCGAGAGAAGAAATCCCATATGTGCGCGATGCAAATGACAGCATAGTCACACCCTCTCCCATCCCCCACGTCCCGCTTTGGTGGGATAATTTTGTGATAAAGAGTTCGCATCCACCATCTTTTGATGGGTAAACCTGCACGAGTAGTTGCTCTCCCTCTGTGTCAAATCCGGTTTGCGCGCGCACTTCTGCCAAGATTGCACGAAAAGCCTGTCTGGTATGTATATCCTCGTAACTGAGATCGCTTGCACGAATGTCATAACGCTCTATATCTTTTTGATTGAGCATGACTTTGATTTTTCCGCCACTCATCACAATGAGTTCCATTCTTTTCTCTCCTTTCCCCATAGATGGATTGGCTATTCCCATTATACGCTGTGGGTGGCAAAATGGAAACCATCAAAATTTGTTTTTTTTGGCAAAAACAAACAAAAAACAGGGGGAGGCGGTATGTTTTGCCTCTCCCTGTAAAAATTACATGAAAGAAAATGTTATTCTCTGGTATATGTGGTGCCGTTTGGTGTGTCGATTAGGCGAATGCCCTCTGCCAAAAGTTCTTGGCGAATACGGTCTGCCTCGGCATAGTTTTTATTTTTCTTTGCCTCTGCTCTTTGAGCGATCGCTGCCAAAATTCGAGGAGCATCGGGATCATTTTCCATGGCGTTTTGCTCTTGCTTTTTGCTCCGTTCTGCTGCAGCGGCTTCAAGCAAACCCAAACTTAATACCTTATCAAATTCTCCAATCAATGCGAGTTTTGCACCGTCAGAGAGGGGGGCTTTGAGCACATCGTAAAGAGCGGTAACGGCAAGAGAAGTGTTGAGGTCATTGTCAAGGGCGGCTCTAAAACCTTCTCTTTGAGATGCCATTTCTGCCTCGTCTGCCTCGGTAGGCTCGGCGGGGGTGAGGGCGGCGAGTCTTGCCACCAATTTTTTATAGGCTACTGCCGCATTATCCAAGTTTTCAAAACTGAAAACAAGAGATTTGCGATAATGAGATTGCATACAGAAGAAGCGATACGCCAAGGGATCATACCCCTTCTCTTCGAGAAGAGAGACGGTGAGAAATTCTCCTTTGGACTTGCTCATTTTGCCTGAGGTGGTGTTGAGATGGTGCACATGAAACCAGAAATTGCACCAAGGATGACCTAAATAGGCTTCGCTTTGTGCGATCTCGTTGGTGTGGTGGGGGAAGGCATTGTCAATCCCACCGCAATGAATATCGAGATATTCGCCAAGATACTTGAGCGAAATGGCAGAACATTCAATGTGCCAACCGGGATAACCAAGTCCCCACGGGCTATTCCATTTGAGTTCTTGGTCGTCAAATTTGGATTTGGTAAACCAGAGCACAAAGTCGGTTTTGTTGCGCTTGTTCTCGTCGCGCTCTACCCCTTCTCTGACACCTTCTGCCAAGTCTTCCTCTTTGAAATCATGGAATACATAGTATTTGTCCAGCTTAGATGTGTCAAAATACACATTTCCGCCTGCTTCATAGGCATAGCCTTTTTCGATCAAGGCTTTAACCATGCGAATGAACTCTTTGATGCAACCCGTGGCAGGTTGCACATAGTCGGGGCGGCGTATGTGAAGCTTTTTGCAATCGTCAAAAAATGCTTTCGTGTAAAATTCGGCAATTTGGAGCACCGTTTTTTGCTCACGCTTTGCCCCTTTCAGCATTTTATCTTCCCCGTCGTCTGCATCCCCTGTGAGATGCCCCACGTCGGTAATATTCATCACACGTTTGACGGCGTATCCCAAATATGACAAATATTTCTCCAGCACGTCCTCCATAATATAGGTACGCAGGTTGCCAATGTGGGCAAAGTGGTACACGGTAGGGCCGCAGGTATACATGGTGACTTCCCCCGGCTTGTGGGTATGAAAGGTCTCTTTTGTGCGAGACAGGGAGTTGTAAAGTTGCATAATGGCTCCTTTTTGCTAAAAATACTTCTACTCTCAAATTATACTATTATTGCGGGTTTTTGTCAATACTAAGGGCGGCGAATAAAAGGAAAATGCAAAAGATTTTTTTAGCAAAAAAACACCGCCCTTTCGAAAAAATCGCACAGAATTATTGTAATTATTATAAAAAATACTTGTTTTTCTTGAAAAATCGTGCTATTATATAATTGTATAGTTATATAATGCTTGTAGTATGCCCTAAATGAAATGGGACAAGCCAACCTCGCAAGCGAACGAAAGGAGACAACACATTGGCAGAACCTAAAAAAACCAAAAAACCGCAAAATCCCCCTAAAAAAGCCAATACAAATCAGGCGAAAAAAACCATGTTTTATGATACATCTCGCACTCTTCACAGAGTGATGCCATATATTCTTGTTGTTGTTGCTTTGGCGTTTGGCGTTTGCCTGTATGCCGATTATGCTGATGCTCGCTCCGGAGGGCTGCTGGGGCATTTTCTGTCTCGTGGCATTGGCTCTCTTTTATCACATGGCGTGTATCTATTGCCACTCGTCATGGCAATAAATGGCTTGTTTTGGCGTCAAGATGTACGCAACAGATGCGTATTCTTGCGTATGGCGCTCTCCTTTTTGGCATTGGTGGCTTTTTCTACACTCGTTCAAGCCGCATCCGCTCCGCTGGATACCCTCACCTTCTCCCCTGCAGAATTTCTGAGCCAAGGCAAAGAGATGCAAGGCGGTGGGCTGTTTGGCGGTATGCTTGCCTATGGGCTGTATCAGTTGGTAGGAGAAGTGTGCCTATGGGCAGTGCTGTCAGTATGCCTTGCGCTGTATCTTTTGTCGTATTTGGATTTCAACAAAATGAGAGCCAAGAGAAAAGCCAAAAATCAAGCCCTCTCCAATGCCCCATCCCAAAAGAAACGCTTGTCTATATGGGCGAGAATTCGCTTAATGCGCGATGCTTCTTCTGCACATGACGGCTACTATTCCGAAGAGGAAGAATCCTTTGCCGATATTCGTCAAAGAATGCAAAAAGACACAAAAAAATCTTCACGCAGACCTGTGGCGATCGGTGCCGGCGTGCCCGCAAGAACGGTGGTAGAGCCTGTGACACCCGCCCATACACACACCACAGAGCAACCGAAAAGGCAGGTATTTGATGACGCCGCTACCCCTGCAGGCCCTACGCCTGCACCTGCGCGCACGCAGACGCCTGAGCCTACACCGGATCCTACACCTACACCCGACCCCGAGCCGACTCCGACTCCCAATCCCGATGTCGGTGAATCCGAGGGACGCTACGGTGTGGTCAATGATTCGGACGTTAACGTCCGTACGGGCGCCGGTACTCAGCATCCATCGGTTGGCGTTACCGTCAGTTATCCCCAAGCCGTTACAGTGCTTTGGGAAGAAACCGCTTCCGACGGTCACGTTTGGTATTGCGTGACCTGTATGAAGGAAAATCAATCCTATACGGGGTATATTCGCAGTGACTTTGTTACCGTGCAAATGGCACCCG
>JAGBWH010000131.1 GCA_017629925.1 Clostridia bacterium | reverse complement strand
AGTATCAATACGGCGGTGGTTTGTTCCAAAGTATTCTACCATGACGATATTCGCTTGCACGGTAGCGGAAATGCCGGCCTCACCAATACGCTCCGCACCTACGGAAAAAAAGCCGCTTTGTTTACTTTGGCAGGTGATATTCTAAAAACCGTTCTTTCTATTTTAGTGGGCGGTTTGTGCGTAGGTCTGCAATATAAAGCGGGAGCGTTTAGCTTAGGACTTGGCGGATACCTTGGTGCAATGTTTTGCATTTTAGGTCATGTGTGTCCCGTTTACTACAAATTTAATGGCGGAAAAGGGGTGCTTTGCACCGCTACTGCCGTTTTGGTACTTTCCCCTTTGGCATTTGTTGTTTTGTTTGGTGTGTTCGCACTCATTGTCGGCATCACAAAATACGTTTCGCTTGGCTCTATCATTTCTGCATTGTCCTATCCTTTGTTTTTCAATGGTCTGTACCGTATCACGCAGATGACAGAAGAAGGGGTGCTTCCTATGCCCCTATGGTGCCCTATGTTTACCATTTTCTGTGCCGTCTTTATCACATGGCTACACAGAGAAAATATCAAGCGCCTGCTCAAGGGTGAAGAAAGAAAACTATCCTTCAAAAAGAAAGATGTGGAAGTCCTCCCCACAGACGACAAGGCATCATGACAGACGAAAAAAGCCTATCCACCCCTGCAAGCAGCGCAGAAAGTTTTGATTTTCTGCAGTCCATTATTTTGGCTTCAAATAGAGGGGTTTTACGAAAATTAACACTATCTGTTCCAAATCAAAATGGGTTAGCCCCTCGTCAAGTGGCACATCTGGCTACTTTAAGGGGAAAGACCGTGCTGACATTCGAGGCGCAATATGAAAAAGGAAAGGTGTCTCATACCCACCTTTCACTTGAAAATGCAGCAGAGAAAGTAGCAGAGCTTCTTGCTCTGTACAATCGCGCGTTTCTTTCCACCTCCCTGGGAGATGCGGAGCTTTTGCGCTCCAAAAAAGGAAAGATCACCAAAAAAGGTACCGCCCGACTGCTCCAAGCCATGGAGAGCGAGCAGAGAGCGGAGACCTTCGTGCTCCCTCTTGACCGTCAAGTCAATCATATCTTTGACGGCACCGCGCCGTTTCTTACATATTTAGGTATCAGCGATGAAAACGGCAGAGTGTATGACAAACGCCAAGCCAAATTCAGACAAATCAATCGCTTTTTGGAGCATTTTGCGGTCGTCTATCCCAAACTGCCCAAAGAAGGACGGCTGACGGTATATGACCTATGCTGTGGGAAAAGTTATCTCAGTTTTGCCTTATACGCCTACCTCCACGATATTTGTGGGCGCGAGGTGGATATGCTCTGCATGGATCTCAAAGAAGATGTGATTGCCTATTGCGCCGAAACAGGCAAGGCGTTAGGCTACACCGGTATGCGTTTTGAGGTAGGGGATATTCGCCAGTTGCCCGAGACAAATCACCCACATTTAGTGGTGTCGTTGCACGCCTGCGATATTGCCACAGACATTGTGCTTGACACAGCCATACGACTTGGCGCAGAGGTGATTTTATCCACCCCTTGTTGCCATCGGTATATCAACCGCAAATTTGATTCCCCCGCCCTTTCATTTATCTATGACTCGCCCCATCTATGCGCACGGTTAGGGGAGACGGTGACAGATGCTTTGCGCCTAATGCGATTGCAACTCAGTGGTTACAAAGCCGAGGCAGTTGAACTCATTGATATCTCCGACACCCCCAAAAACACATTGTTACGTGCGGTAAAACTTCCCCATTTCGACCCCAATTCCCCCAAAGCCAAGGAGGCAAAACAAGCCTATGAGCGCACGCTCAAATACCTGCTCGGTGACGGGGCTGATACCTATCTAAAGGACATTTTATGATGACAATCAAAACCCATAGCACCGCCGACACAGAAGCGGTGGGTGCCAGACTTGCTCGATGGATCATCGAGGAAAATATCCCCTCCCCTTTTGTGGCGTTATTTGGCGACATGGGTGTGGGAAAAACGGCTTTTACCAGGGGGTTTTGCCGAGAACTTGGCATTTTGCGTGTCAAAAGCCCCACTTATACCGTTGTAAATGAGTACAGAGGTCCCAGCCATACCGTCTATCATTTTGATTTATATCGCCTACAAGGCATAGATGATTTAGAAGGTATTGGGTATGGAGAATATCTCTCTTCCTCTGCGATAAAACTCTGCGAATGGTCAGAGAGGCTGGGTGACGATTTGCCTGACCAATATATCAGAGTGGACATTCTCCGAGACGAAGGAGACACAAGAGAAATTATCATCACACAAAACATAACAGAAGGTTCTCTATGATTATTTTAGCACTTGAAAGCACCGCAAAAGTGGCATCTGTTGCCATTTGCCGAGACGGTGAGATCCTCTACTCCGCGCAAGGCAACAATGGCATGACGCATAGCCAGCAGCTTTTGCCGATGGTACAGTACGCCTTAGAGCATTGCCAGATCAGCCCCGATCAAATTGACAGATATGCCGTAACCATGGGGCCGGGCTCATTTACGGGGGTACGTATTGCCATTGCCGTGGTCAAAGGATTGGCATTTGGAAAAGGCGAGTGTTGCGCGGGGGTGAGCACGTTGCTTTCGCTGGCTCGCAATATCGTTCCGCTACAAGGCATTTACTGCCCTGTGATGGATGCACGCCGTGAGCAGGTTTACACGGCATTATTCCGGTATGAAAACGGCATATTGACGCGTTTGACCGAAGATGCCGCCCTTTCTCTTACCGATTTGGCAGACCAACTCAAAGCCTACCAAGACACGCCTATTTACCTATGCGGTGACGGATACGATGTGGCTGGGCCTCGCCTAAAAGAGGCAGGGATCAAGCTGACAGACATCCCCGCTTCTCTGCGCCCGCAAAATGCCGCATCTACCGCACTTTGTGTGCTGGATCAGGGAGACGACGTTGAGCTGATCACAGCCGATGCACTTGAGCCCCTCTATTTGCGTTTGCCCCAAGCAGAACGCGAACGGCTAAAAGCACAGGAGTAGACGCCAAGAAACACAAAATAAATAAAAATGGGGCTGATTCATTTGGCGCAGAACAAAAACACACGAATGAGTAATGAAAGAAACAACCGCTTTATTTTCACGAAAAATGAGAGTAAAGCGGTTTTCTGTTGGTAGAAATGACAATGAATTTTATGATATGTGTGTTTTTT
>JAGBWH010000130.1 GCA_017629925.1 Clostridia bacterium | reverse complement strand
GAAAGAAACAACCGCTTTATTTTCACGAAAAATGAGAGTAAAGCGGTTTTCTGTTGGTAGAAATGACAATGAATTTTATGATATGTGTGTTTTTTAGTCGCGATTTACCCCTCTGCCGTACGCCTGTACGTCGACGAGTTGGCAAATCGCGCCTTCTACATCCAAATGACTCAGCCCCTTTCTACATGATTCTCTATTCCGATGTTGGCTCTTTACCTCGCGAAACGATGCCCCTGATGAGCAGCCCCACAAGCGGCCCCACAAAAATACCCCAAAATCCAAATATCACCAGCCCTGCATAAAGATACACAAGCATCAGCAGGGGCGGAATACCTAATTTGTCACCCACGATTTTTGGTTCTGCAAGTTGGCGCACAAGAGCAATCACACCATAGAGCACCAAAAGCAAGATCCCTCGTTTGACTTCTCCCACCACAAGGCAAAACAAACTCCATGGGATGAGCATAGTGCCAACCCCTAAAATGGGGAGAACGTCTACCAAGGCAAAAAGCCCCGCCAAAAGAAAAGCATAGGGAATTTTCAGTAGTAAAAATCCCAAAAAGAGCATGAAAAAGGTCAAACTCATTAAAATGAGATAGGCGCGCACATATTGCCCGAGCGCCATAGACGCCCCAGCTTTGTATTTTTTTAGTTTGGCTTGCCACTCGGGCGAAAACAGCCCTAACACCGCCCTATTCACTCTATCAATATCCAAAGCGAAATAGACAGAGGCAATCACCGTGACCACCACAAAAATGGCGGTTTTCGGTAGACTTTTTAGACTTGCTCCAAGCCATTCCGTCCACCTACTCACAAGAGAGGAGACGGCACTTTCCAGGAAAGTCAACACATAGTTTGGCGCATCTTCTCCCGGTTTGATGGGCAAAAATCCGCGTATACGTTCAAAGAAACGATTGACTTTATTCAAAAATCCCGACACAACTTCGGGATGCTCGCCCAGCCAAGCAAGCAGGGACTCCAGCTCTTCAATGATTTGCTTGCCCACCACAAAGAGGAGCAAAAAAAGCAAGCTGATACTCATTAAATTGAGCACCACCGCCCCCACTTTTCGTGGTAGATGCAACCGTCGCTCCAAAGTGCAGGAAGCAGGGCGCAACAAAAATGCCGCTCCCCATGCGATCAAAAAGGGCAAAAGGGCAGGCAAAATATATTTTCCCAAAAGAAAGAGCAATGCCCCACCCCCTGCCACGACAATGACAAGATGTGCGATTTTTTGCATATTCCATGTTTGTGGCATATTTATCCCCCCGTGAAAAATCATATATGTAGTATATGACAAAAATATAAAATTATGAGATAAGGAGATCAAAAAATGGTCGTAATTGAAATGCAAAACGGAGATGTCATAAAACTGGAGCTTTGCCCTGAAGAGGCCCCCATCACCTGCGCAAACTTTGAGAAATTGGTAAAAGAAGGATTTTACGATGGACTCACCTTCCACCGCATCATCCCCGGCTTTATGGTGCAAGGCGGTGATCCCGAAGGCACAGGCATGGGTGGCGCAAAAGAAAAAATCAAAGGTGAGTTTCTTGCAAACGGCGTACGCAACACCCTCTCGCACACAAGAGGCACCATCTCCATGGCAAGAGCGCAAAATCCCAACTCCGCCTCCAGCCAATTTTTTATCATGCACGCAGACGGCACGTTTTTAGATGGAAACTATGCCGCCTTTGGCTTTGTGGTAGAAGGCATTGAAGCCGTCGACCATATCGCCTCCGTTCCCACCGACTACAATGACAGGCCCCGCACCCCTGTCGTCATTCGTCGCATTTATTTGGCATAATGAACCCCAAATCCGAGATTTATTCTCAAAACCCCCACCCTATTTATGAAATTTCGGCACCTTTAGTGGAATGGTATCGTCAAAACAAGCGGGATTTGCCTTGGCGAAATCATCCCACCCCCTATATGGTTTGGGTGTCGGAGATTATGTTGCAACAAACCCGTGTGGAGATCGTCAAGCCCTATTTTTTGCGCTTTATCCAGGCACTCCCCACGATCCGAGACCTTGCCAATGCCCCTGAGGAGCAACTGCTCAAACTGTGGGAAGGGCTGGGCTATTACAGCCGTGTGCGAAATATGCAAAAAGCGGCAAAAGATATATGCGAGCGTTTCGGGGGCGAACTTCCGCCCGACTATAATAGTTTGCTTTCGCTGTGTGGGATTGGCTCCTACACGGCAGGGGCGATTGCCTCTTTTGCCTTTGGCTTGCCTTACCCTGCGGTGGACGGCAATGTGTTGCGCGTTGTTGCACGGTTGACCGCCGATGACCGCAACATACTTGACCAAGCCACAAAAAAGGACATGGAGCATCTATTGGCGCAGATCATCCCCCACGACTGCCCGGGTGACTTCGGGCAAGGGCTGATTGAACTTGGCGCGCTCGTGTGTTTGCCCAACCGTGGCGAGGTCAAATGCGAAAAATGTCCGCTCGCAGACTTATGTCTTGCCCACGCCCAAGGCCTTGTGGATATCTTGCCCACGCGTTTCAAACAGCAAACGCGTCGCACCGAGCGTCTCACCGTCTTTTTGATAGAAACAAACCAAGGCATTTTGCTCCGCAAACGGCAAAATCAAGGTCTGCTTGCCGGACTTTGGGAATTTCCCCACACCGAAGGTCACCTTTCGCCCGAGGACGCCGACGCCTTTTTGAAAGCAAACGGAATCTCTCCGCTTTCCATTATCCCGCTTGGGCCAGCTAACCATATTTTCACCCATATCACATGGGAAATGATTGGGTATCGGGTGAACGCTGTGTGTCATGCTGACACGCCCCTTGGGCAAAACATTCCTTTTGAAGATCTTGCAGAACTCGCCATTCCCTCTGCTTTTTCCGCTTACAAAAAAGCCATACACGCCATG
>JAGBWH010000129.1 GCA_017629925.1 Clostridia bacterium | reverse complement strand
TTTTCAATCGGTGATGGTGGGTGAGCCCACACCAGAGGAAGCCATCCTCATTTTGCATGGGCTAAAAGAAAAATATGAGCAACACCACCATCTTCGCATTTCTGACGAAGCGATCGAGGCGGCGGTGAAACTATCTTGCCGCTATATTGCAGACAGATTTTTGCCCGATAAAGCCATAGATTTGATTGATGAAGCCGCATCAAAATTAAGAATTGGTGAGTGTACCTCCCCCGATTCTATCAAAGAACTTGAGCTAAAGCTTGCAGAGCTGCGCAAGCAAAAAGAAGAGGCTGTGATGGCGCAAGACTTTGAAAAAGCCGCTTCTATGAGAGATAGAGAACGCCAGCTCAAAGCCGAAATTGAGCAAGCAAAAGCGCTTTGGCAAAAACAAACAAAGGAAAGTTCGCTTGTTTTAACTGCTGCTGATATCGCAGATGTGGTGACGCTTTGGACGGGCATACCCGTCCAGAAACTCGCGCAGGAAGAAAGCGCAAAACTCGCTCATCTCGCAGAGCATTTGAAAGCACGTGTGATTGGGCAAGATGAGGCTGTGGATAAATTGGCGCGTGCCATTCAACGTGGCAGGATGGGGCTTAAAGATCCCAATCGTCCCATTGGCTCATTTATCTTCCTTGGGCCTACCGGTGTGGGTAAAACGGAGCTGTGCAAGGTGCTGGCAAACGTGATGTTTGGCTCGCCCAATGCCATGATTCGCCTTGATATGTCCGAATACATGGAAAAACACAGCGTCTCTAAACTCATTGGCTCTCCTCCCGGTTACGTGGGCTTTGAAGAAGGCGGCCAACTCACAGAAAGAATTCGCCGTAAACCTTACTCTGTTTTGCTCTTTGACGAAATCGAGAAAGCCCATCCCGATGTCTTTAACCTCTTGCTTCAAATTCTGGAGGATGGTATTTTGACGGACTCACAAGGACGTCGCGTGGACTTCAAAAATACCATTATCATTATGACCTCCAATGTGGGTGCATCGGGTATTGTGGCATCTAAACCGCTTGGTTTTTCCGCCGACGACGGCACAGATGATGCCAACAAAAAGGCAGACGAGCAAGCCATGCAAGCCCTAAAACAAACCTTCCGCCCTGAATTTATCAACCGTCTTGACGAGATTATCATCTTCCGTAAATTGTCGAGCGAAAGCATTCGCGCCATTGCCTCTTTGATGCTCAAAGAAGTCCAAAAGCGCAGTGCGGATTTGGGCATTACCCTCACGTTCAGCGACGAAGTGCTCAACCATATCGCACAGGCAGGATTTGATCCGATCTACGGTGCAAGACCGCTTCGCCGTGCAATCGTTCGCCTCATTGAGGATGCGCTCTCCACAGAAATGCTCGAGCAAAGAGTCTCAGCAGGCGATACCATTGAGGCAGTCATGGAAGACGGTCATATTGCTTTCATCAAAATTGCTCAAACGGCAAACGTTTAATTTCATGACGATTTTCCCACAAAAGCAAAGTGGCTTTGGGGTGTCTGTGTACGCGCAGACACCCTATTTGCCACAAGGGAAAGCGAACACAAACCATCGCTTCTCAAAACGGATTTTCTTTTAAAAATGGCAAAAATCTAAATTGCAAAATATTTTTTCTGTTTTTTTCGTTTTTACTATTGACAAAATGATAATTTCGTATTATAATAAGTTGGTCAATGGCCCTGTGCGGGTGTAGTTCAATGGTAGAATTCCAGCCTTCCAAGCTGGCCGCGTGGGTTCGATTCCCATCACCCGCTCCAATTTTATATGTATGCGCCCTTAGCTCAGTGGATAGAGTG
>JAGBWH010000128.1 GCA_017629925.1 Clostridia bacterium | reverse complement strand
TGAGTTTTTGCAAGACCAACTAATTAACTTCTTCACTATTCACTCTTACCTATTACTTTCCAAAAAATCCGTACACGCCAGATTAGTGAAAAGTGAAGAGTGAAAAGTGAAAAAGTAAAAATCCCGCACACTATCGTGTACGGGATTTTTTGGAGCTGGTGACGGGGGATTCCCCTATAAGGTGAAATGTCGCAATTTGCGACAGCCCCTTTTTTTTATTTTTTATCCAAGCCGCATCAGGGGTTCCCCGAAGCGAGCTTGCAGAGCTTTGGGGGTTCCCGCAGGCTTGGCATATCATCGGGGGCGTGTGGAGACGTATCCCCATTAGATCCACTCGATGATGCTTTGGTCAATTTGGCCAAAGATGCGAGCGACATCGCCTTTGAAGTTTGCGCTTAGTGTCACAGACTTGAGGCGATTGCAACCCTCAAATGCGCGGTCTCCAATGTGCTTGACTTTTTGGGGAATACGAAGCGCTGTTAACGCTGCGCAACCGAAAAAGGCTTTTTCCTCAATTTCTTCCAATACCTCAGGCAAAATGACCTCTTCAAGAGTTCGGCAATCATAGAATGCGCGCTCTCCTATTCTTTTGACGGCATCGGGAATCGTGATGTGGCGGAGATTTGCGCAACAGGAGAATATTCCGGATGGGATGCATTCCAACAAAGCGGGGAGGGTAATATTTGAGAGCGAGACACATCCCTCAAACGCGCTCGATTCTATTTCCGTCACAGAATCGGGAATTGTGATATTCGAAAGTGCGGCGCACCCCTCGAATGCGCCCAACCCTATTTTTTTTACAGAATCAGGAATGACAACATCTGAAAGCGCTGTGCAATTTTCAAATGCTTGCATTTCGATTGTTGTCACAGAGTTGGGAATTTTGATATGTCTAAGACTTGTGCAACCGGAGAATGCACCGAGCCCTATGCTTTCCACAGAATTAGGAATGACAACATCTGAAAGCGAAGTGCATCCCGCAAATGTCATCCACCCAATTTCTGTCACTGAGTTTGAAATCGTGACATGACTAAGACCTGTGCAACCATAGAACGCATACATCCCTATTTCCATTACAGAATGAGGAATGACAATACTCGAAAGTGCTGTGCACCCATCAAATGCTCCCCAGCCTATTTCTATCACAGAATCGAAAATGACAATACTCGAAAGCGCCTTGCACCCCTTAAATGCTTCTCGTCCGATTTCTCTTACAGAGTTTGGAATTGTGATATGGCGAAGATGGGTGCAGTATGCAAATGCGCCAACCCCTATTCTTTCTACCGTGTCGGGAAGATGGACACTTTCATACGAGGCAGATGCAAATTCTTCATAATAGATTCTCGTTGTTCCGTGGGGGATATAGAGTTCTCCGGTGGTGTCGGGCATGTCAAACACGGGGGTGTCAAACACGGGCGTATTGCAAATCATTTCTGTATCAGGTGTGGGGGGTATGACAAGAGACAGCAGATGCGAAGGCAAATAGATGGTTTTGAGATTGACGCAACCTACAAAGATAGATGGATTTATTTTTTTGACAGAAGAGGGAATGGCGACACTCTCAAGCGCAGTGCAACCGGAGAAAGCCTCCTCTTCTATCCATTCTACGGAATCGGGGATGACTATATTTTGTAGTGCAGTACATCCCTCAAATGCTTTGCGCCCAATGGCTCTCACAGAATTGGGAATGACGATATCTGTAAGTGCTGTGCACCCCTTGAATGTTTCCTGCTCTATTTTGGTGACGGAATCTGAAAGGACAATGTTTGTAAGCGCAGTGCACCCTTCAAATGCCCCAATCCAAATTTCCACCACAGAGTTGGGAATAGTGATGCGACTAAGGTTTATACAGTCTGAGAATGCTCCAAATCCTATGCTTTCCACAGAATTGGGGATGACAATATCTGAAAGCGCAGTGCAGGTTTTAAATGCCCCAAACCCAATGACTATCACAGAATTTGGAATGGTGATACGGCTAAGACTGGTGCAACCCAAAAACGTCACCTCTTTTATACGTTTCACACCATCCGGAATCACAATATCCGAGAGTGCAGTGCAACCCTTAAATGCTCCTGTTCCGATATCTGTTACAGAGTTTGGAATGGTGATATGGCGGAGATTTGCGCAGCCCTCAAATGCTCCGTTGCCAATGGTTTTGAGTCCGAAAGGCAAATCAACTTCTTCCAAAGATAAAAGACCTGCAAATGCATTTTCGCTTACCATTTCCGTGCCGGTGGGGACTGTGATTTTTCGCACATGGCGCGGAAGATAAATAATGCCACTATCACCATCCATTTTCACAAGAAGCTGCAGCGGCATAGCCGCATCGAAATATTTGCCAAAGTTTGTTGTGTTTTCGGGGATATAGAGCACCCTGACAGAGGTGCGGAGGAAATAGAGATAGTCCATTTGGGTGTCGTCGGTATGGCTGAGCGCCAAGCCTCGCACTTTCGCCGTTGGTTTTTCGCTGAGCTTTTGCTCGATAGCCGTCTTGCGATAGGGGCAGGACACAAAGCCGATATATTCACCGCCAAGTTCGGGATAGGATTCAGGCACAAAAAGGCCAAGTTCATCTTCAAATAGCGTGGAAAATCGGGTAAACATACCGTGCCCATACGCCATAAAGTGCTGTGTTTCTGCCACATTAAAGCAACGAGGATAGATCTCTGTGCCATGTGTGGAGGTGGTTTTGCCCGTACAGAAAAGTGCGCACAGCGCATCTCGAACGCCTATCAGTTGGTTTTTGGCTGCGCGGTACAAGACGTCCCCATCCACAGCATCTGTGATTTGAGAGACCGTATAGACTTGACCGAATATCACACATACGTCTCGCACTAATGCGAGCACTTTTGCATTGCCTAAGCATTTTTCTGCCGCCAAAACGGCGATAGAATATAACTCATATTCGGGGATATACCAAAACAGAGGGCCGTAGGGAGGATAGATGCCGTCCGCTGATTTTTTCAGAATATCCAGCACTAAAACGAGTTGCGCCTCTCTTTTGTGACAAATCAAATGACGGCAACTCTCAAAGAGCAACGTATATTCGCATATATCGGTTTCGTCTATGATGGTTTGATAGAGTTCGTTTGTGGTGTGCTCGTCGATGACGTTGTCCGCTTTGACCAAAAACAGTTCAATGACCAAAGACCAGTAGGGGGAGGCATAATGCGAAAAGAGTTCTTTTAGCGTATCGACATTTTCTATGTCATCGTAGTCATCAAAAATCTGCTCATAATACGACACCGCCGTGAAGTATTCCAAAAACATCTTGTGATAAAATTCTTCATCCAGCAAAATAGAGCGATTATGCAGATATTCAACCAAAAATTCTGCGCGCGCTTTGTTTTCGCTTCCATATTTATCTTTTAAGATTTTGCTGAGTATTTTGGTGATATCGGTTTTTCGTCCAAGGGACAAGAGACGATATCTTTCGCGCGCAAAGGATTTTAAAATGGAACTGAGCTCCGTTTGGAGCATATCCTTGTAACTCTCGGGGATGGCATCAAATTCCGCCATTGCGTCCACTTTTAAGATGATTTCCGATATGGCATCATAAAGCTCGACCACATTTTGCGGAAACTTGCCTGTGTTTTGATACACGATAGCCAACTGCGAAAGGAGCAGAGGGTTTGAGATCATCTCCTCACTCACATCTTTGGCTCTCAGATAAAACTGATTGGCTTGCTCGGCGGTGCCAAAGAGCAAAAATAAATTTCCGCTCAACTCGCTGATTTGGCTATCGTTTAATTTGTTTAATATGAATTTTCTGGTGTTTTTGCCTTCCAGCACGATGGCGTTTGCATCATCGGCATTGCGACTGGTGAATAGCAAAGTCACATGGTGCATATTTGCGGCGTAAAACGCTTTCACCTTTTTCATGAATTTATGTGTGCTTGCCTTGGTGGCAATTTCATCCATGCCGTCGAGTATCAAGACCAGATGCTTGACGCTGAGCAGACGCTTGAAATTTTCAAGAGAATAAAAGTTTCTCGCCCCTGCAATGCGCTTAAATTCTTGAAACATACAGCCCAGCAGATCCTCGGAGGATTTGGCGGTTTTGGCGCACGAAAGAGAGAGCACCAAATCATCCGTGTCAGCGCAACGCCTGATTTGATGAATATAATGTGTTTTACCGCTACCCGCAGAACCGCTGACAAAAAGCACATCCTCCGTTTTAAGCAATTCTTTGGGAGAGTCGATGATCTGCGCGCCAAGCCCCTGCTCGTCCAGTTCGGTGAGGGTGCGCGATACGTATAAAGTGTCGTAGAGATAGGATTTGGCGGCAGTTTTGTCTCTGCCAAGCAAGGGTATCAAGGTGGCATATTCTTTTTGGCTTTGCGCACAATACAGCGCATATTGCCGATGAATGAGTAGCTTGACGGTTTTGCTCAGAATATCTGCCAAAACTGCCTCGGAGAGGGTTTCACCCTCCAAAAACACGGCACTTTCCGATTCGTGAAGCCCCCATGAATAGGATTGATACAGTTCCATATTCATGCATACGGGCACTACTCTGTTTTTCCAATCGTGTAGCTTTTTGAGTTCTGCGACCTCGATGGGTACATATTGGCTTTGGAGTGTGTTTTCGGTCAAAATCAAAAGAAAAAGACTGCAAGCCCCCACCGCCTCTTTACTCCATTGCGCAAAATCGCCACTGCAATTTTCGTCGGATTCAAGGCAAGATATGTGGTTTTCTTCCAGATATTTGACGATGGTATCTTTCAGCGCTCTGTCTTTTCCCGTCCAACTGATAAACACATCGCGCATTTCAATATCCGTTCTATTCAACTCTTGACACGTCCTTTCTTTTTTTTGAAAACAGTTATGCATCTTTATTATAACATAAGAATGTGAGCCATCGCAAGTCCAAATGTACCACAAATAAAGATTGTTGCATTTGCTTTCAATCTGTGCTATAATGCAAACAGGGGAGAGGGTTGGCGCATTGCAAAGGCGAATTTTGCCCCCCGACTTGCCCCAATACATACGCAAGAGGAGCACACAAAAATGACATACATCATCGACAATGACCTGCATATTCACACAAAACTCTCCATCTGCTCTCGCGACGAGGAGCAAACCAACCAAGCGATTTTGGATTACGCCAAAGAAAACCATATCACCACCGTTTGTGTGGCAGACCATTTTTGGGAACGCCGTGTGCCGCGCAAGGGGCTGCCTTTTTATGATGAGCAAGACTATGACTATATCAAACAAGGTCTGCCTTTGCCCCAAGCAGAAGGTGTGCGCTTTTTGTTTGGTGGGGAAACGGATATGGATATCACCTGCACCTTGGGCGCGACTCGTGAGTGTGCGGATGAACTGGATTTTTTGGTGGTCCCCACCACGCATTTGCACATGGTGCTTGCCCCAAGCGAAGGGCTGGATGTGCGTGCCTACGAATATGTCAGGCGGTTAGCGGCGTTGCTTGAAAAAGATTTGCCTTTTCATAAAGTTGGTCTGGCACACGCCACCTGCAACCTCATGGCACCTGTGGGCGACGACGGCAAGCGCAACTCTGCTAAGGTATTAGAGCGAGTGCCTGTGTTTGAACTCTATGAACTGTTTAGGCAAGTGGCACGATGCGGCATGGGCGTTGAACTGAATTTTAATCCCTTCATCTATTCCGAACAAGACCTCGATACCGTCCTTCGCACCTATCGCATTGCAAAAGAATGTGGCTGTTTGTTTTATTTTGCCAGCGATGCCCACCATCCCAAGGATTTTGAAAAAGTGAAGGTATCTTTCCCTGAAATTGTCCGTTTGCTTGACCTCAAAGAAAGCGATAAATTTCTGCTCTCGTAATCAAGTTTCAAAGCACACTTTCTTTCTCGCCCGAAGGGCATATCGAGCGCGCCAGCGCATATCGAACGCCGTAGGCGTATATCGAAAATCCCGCAAGGGATTTATATCGACGCGTGTTCTCCCTCGGAGAACACGCTTTTTTTGCGGATAAGTATAAATGATATGAATATATGTAAATTATTACGCGTGACAATTGACTTTTGGCTCACACCGTGCTACAATAGAATAGAGTATTCATCCGCATTTGTCGGGTTTTACATAGATGACATCACACCTAAAAAAGAGGAAAAAAGAATGAAACTCAATTTTAAACGCACTATATGTATTGGTCTTGCTTTTATGGTGATTTCCGTTTTCTGGGGCTTTTATGATCAAGCCATTTCTTACATTCTCAAATATGAGTTTGGTCAAGCCGAAATGGAAACTAACCTGATTATGTCGATTGACAATGTGCTGGCGCTGTTTTTGTTGCCCATTTTTGGCGCACTCTCTGACAAAACCAACACACCTTACGGAAAAAGAACACCCTATATTGTGGTTGGTACCGTCTTTTCCATTTTATTCTTTATTGGCATGGGATTTGGTGTGGCAACACAAAAATTCTGGCTGTTCTTTGCCATGCTGTTTATGACGTTGCTGTCTATGGCAACCTTCCGTTCACCCGCTGTGGCGCTGATGCCTGACCTGACACCTCGCGGTTTGCGCTCCAGAGCCAACGCCATCATCAACATCATGGGCGGTGTTGGATCTGCCTTTGCAATGCTGGTCATTATGGTTTTGGTGAGAAGCGAGAAAAACTCCGATGGCTCTACCGCCTACATCAAAGGTCAAAACTACTGGCCCGTTATGCTCACAGTAGCAGGCTTTATGCTGGTGGGCCTTGTGATTTTCCTTTTGACTATCAAAGAAAAGAAACTCAGCGAAAAACTTCTTGCCAGCGGTGAACTCACCGCCGAGGACTTTATCGACGAGGAAGCAGAAGAAGCCAAGGCACACAAAGGCGAGCGTCTACCTCGCCCTGTGCTGAAAAGTTTGATTCTCATTTTGCTCTCTGTGGCATTTTGGTATATCGCCTATAATGGTATGTCGACCAACCTGTCTCGCTATTGCCAAGAGGTCATGGGCAAGGACTTGTCCGGCTCTTCCTCCTATTCTCTTGTCACCTTGGTGGTCACGGGTGTGGCAATGGTGCCCCTGTTCCCGATTTCTGCAAAATTTGGCAGAAAGAAAACCATTATCGGTGGTGTCATAATTATGATGGCGGCATTTTTGGCGGGCAGTTTCATCCGTCAAGGTACGCCTGAGATCTTGGTATACGGTATGTTCTCCCTTGTTGGTATTGGTTGGGCAGCGATTAATGTTAACTCCTATCCGATGGTTGTGGAAATCAGCCGTGCGGGGGATGTGGGTAAATACACCGGTTACTATTACACCTTCTCTATGGCAGCCCAAGTTGTTACCCCTCTTTTGTCCGCTCTTCTGATTGAGACCTTCGGGCTTGGTTATACCGTACTCTTCCCGTACTCCGCTATATTCTGCGTGTTGGCTCTGGTTTGTATGTTCTTCGTCAAACACGGCGAAGCCCCCAAAATGGCAGAGCAAAGCAAAGCCAATTAAACTTTTCCATTTTTATATCAAATGAGGTGCCTGTTCCATGATGGCTCTTTACATTGCATTGATTGCGATACTTGTTCTTTCCTTTGTTTTTTTGTGGCTAATTGCGCCTCGCTCTCCTCGCAGAGGTATGAAAGAGGTGCTCCAGGCACAAACCTATTTTGCCCACAGAGGTCTCCATGACGAGGAGTCCCCTGAAAATTCGCTACCTGCTTTCCAAAAGGCAGTTGACGCCGGTTATGGCATTGAACTGGATGTGCAAATCTCAAAAGATGGCATACCCGTCGTGTATCATGACGATCATCTCCGCCGTGGATGTAAAATAGATGGCTGGGTGCATGACTATACCCTCGAACAGCTACAAAATATGCCCTTGTTTGAAAGAGATGATGTGCATATTCCCACACTGGCAGAGGTGCTGGAGTTGGTGGGTGGCAAGGTGCCGCTTATCGTGGAGATCAAGGCAAGCCGTCCCGAATGGAGGGAAACGCTGGAGGGGGCGATGAATTTGCTTGAAAAATACGAAGGCATCTACTGCATCGAATCCTTCAATCCCTTGGCACTCAAACAGCTGAGAAAGCACCATCCTCATGTCGTTCGTGGTCAACTATGCGACTACTATCGCTCTTGGTATAAAAGTTCGGACAAACGGATGCCATTTTCGATGTTTTTAGCGCAATGGTTTGTCATGAATGTGGTCGCTCGCCCCGATTTTATTGCCTATAATTGCAAAAATACCAACAAACTGCCTTTTCGCATGATCAGCCATCTGTACCCCGATTGCACCTACATTGCATGGACGACAAAATCCGAGGCGGATGAGCAATCCTCTCCCATTTTCAGCGCCTATATTTTTGAAAAATATATCCC
Source organism: Clostridia bacterium (assembly GCA_017629925.1). Lineage (GTDB taxonomy): Bacteria > Bacillota > Clostridia > Oscillospirales > CAG-272 > UBA1740. The sequence goes on along the minus strand of JAGBWH010000128.1, from coordinate 2,368 downwards.
CGCACAAAAGGATGAGTCAGCGTCATGAAAATCAATTTAACAGCCGTTTGCCTGTTTGGACTTGAGCATTTGCTGTGCGAAGAAATCAAGGCGTTGGGCTATGATTTGGTAGATACCATGGACGGCAGAGTCACCTTTGCCGGAGACGAAGAAGCGGTGGCATTTGCAAACGTGTTTTTACGGTATGCAGAGCGCGTGTATATTGAAATGGGCACGTTTCCTGCCACCACCTTTGATGAACTGTTTGAAGGCACAAAAGCCTTACCTTGGGAAATTTTTGTGGGCAAACTTGATGCTTTTCCCGTCAAAGGACATTCGGTGCGCTCTCAGCTTGCCTCTGTGCCTGCCTGCCAAAAGATGATCAAAAAAGCCATTGCTACAAGGCTGGGCGGTGTGTATGGCACACAGCGCATGGCAGAAACGGGCGCGATTTGCCAGGTAGTTTTCTTTCTATTTAAGGATAAAGCGCAACTTTTACTCGATACATCAGGTGCGCCCCTTTATAAAAGAGGGTATCGCACCGAAACAGGGGAAGCGCCCCTCCGCGAAACTTTAGCCGCCGCCATTGCGGCATTGTCTCGTCCCAGAGAAAATGTACTGCTCTGGGATCCCATGTGTGGGAGTGGCACAATCGCCATTGAAGCCGCCATGCAAATGAAAAACATTGCCCCGGGGAAAAACCGCCATTTTGCCGCCGAACATATACAAGCCATTCCAAAATCGGTGTGGATGCTCGCGCGCGAACAAGAGGCAGACGAAGAAGTTTCAACCACTTTTGAGGCATACGCCTCGGATATTGACGCTTCTGCTGTGGCGCTGGCGATTGCCAACGCTCGAAGAGCGGGTGTGGCGGAAAACGTAAAATGCTTTACCGCCGATGCTCGACATATTCTCAATTCTGAGGGGCGTCGTGGCACGATCGTGACCAATCCACCTTATGGAGAACGGCTGGGGACAATAGAGGAAGCCGAGGCGCTGTATCGGCAAATTGGCAAGACGTTTCAGGCGCTCTCCCCTTGGCAAGTATATGTGATTACCTCGCATCCGAGTTTTGAAAAGTTTTATGGTAAGCGTGCGGATAAAATTCGCAAACTCTATAACGGTATGCTTCCATGCTATTTTTATCAATATTTTAGAAACGATACAAAGAAATAAGGAGATTTTGCAATGCAAGAAAAATCAATTGGTAAAAAATGCGGCATGGCCGTATTGCTTGCAATCATACTCATCTATGCGCTGGCAATTGCTGCCATGGTATACGGCGGCATGCATGAAAATGAGATCATCATGGTGGCAAGTGGTGTGGTGATGTGCTTTGCTTGGATTTTTCTTATTGGTCTTAAGGTTTTGAAGCCCCAAGAAGCTTTGGTACTCACCTTGTTTGGTCAATATGTAGGCACTATCAAAGGAGAGGGTTTTTACTTTGTTAACCCCTTCTGCGTGGCTGTCAATCCTGCTGCCAACACCAAATTAAACCAAAGCGGTGACGTGCAATCTGCTATTCATGTCTTTTCCTCTTCTTCTGAAGATGGTACGGTGTCTATGAGCATGGTCTCCAAAAAGATTTCTCTCAAAATTATGACGCTCAACAACAACCGCCAAAAAATCAACGATTGCTTGGGCAACCCCGTTGAAATTGGCATCGCAGTCACATGGCGCGTGGTGGATACCGCCAAGGCTGTGTTTGATGTGGATAACTACAAAGAATTTTTGTCACTGCAATGCGATAGCGCATTGCGCAATATCGTTCGTGTGTATCCTTACGATGTAGCGCCCAATGTCGATACCACAGGCGACGGCGTGGCAGACGAAGGCAGTCTCCGCGGCTCAAGCGAAGTGGTTTGCAACCGTATTCGTGAAGAAATCCAATCTCGTGTCGACCAAGCAGGTATTGAGGTCATCGAAGCCCGTATCACCTATTTGGCGTATGCCCCCGAGATCGCCGCCGTGATGCTCCAACGCCAACAAGCCTCCGCCATCATTGATGCCAGAAAGATGATTGTTGACGGTGCCGTAGGCATGGTAGAAATGGCGCTTGAACGCTTAGAACAGAACCAAGTCGTCACCTTCGACGCCACCAGCCGTGCCAACCTTGTCTCCAATCTCTTGGTGGTGCTCTGTGGCAACAAAGACGCCCAACCTGTGATACATACGGGAGAATAAGCGTGTTCTCCAAGGGAGAACACGCGTCGATATAAACGCCTGCGGCGTTCGATATGCGCTGTCGCGCTCGATATGCCCTTCGGGCGAGAAAGAAAGAGCAAGGATAAAAGGATAAAACCTTCTATTCTTGCTCTGTTTGTTATGATAAATGAATTGATGCTAACGCATCATGAATTGGACTGGCCATGATTTCTCGTCGGCGTGC
>JAGBWH010000127.1 GCA_017629925.1 Clostridia bacterium | reverse complement strand
GTGATTATGCATTCATGTATTGCGAGAGCCTTCAAAGCATTACCATCCCCTATGGCATCACCTCAATTGGCTTTGATACATTTTGTGGTTGCACAGGCCTTACGAGTGTCATCATCCCTGATAGCGTGACCACGATTGGCAATTTTGCGTTCTCCGGTTGCACCGGCTTGACAACTGTCACCATCCCCGATAGTGTCACCTCAATTGGCATTGGTGCGTTCAAGGGTTGCTCATCGCTTGAAAGCATCACATTGCCTTTTGTCGGAGAGACAAAAGATGGCACAAGTAACACTCACTTTGGCTACATATTCGGCGCGTCGTCCTACTCTGAGCATGACGGTTATGTTCCCGCAAGTCTGAAAACTGTTGTATTGACCGGTGCTGCAAGCATAGCACCTTCTGCATTCCGGGGTTGCACAAGCCTTACGAGTGTCACCATTCCCGATAGCGTGACCTCGATTGGCGCTTCTGCATTCATGACTTGCACCAATCTTGCAAACGTATATATTGCGGATATGGCAAAATGGTGTGTGATTGACTTTGGCGATTCTTATGCCAATCCGCTTTATTATGGAGCAAATCTCTACCTTGACGGCGAGCTTGTAGTTGATCTTGTCATCCCTGATGGCATCATCTCTATTGGCAATTATGCGTTCATCTATTACACCCGCCTGACGAGTGTCACCATCCCTGATAGCGTGACCTCCATTGGCGATTATGCATTCGCTTATAGCGAAAACTTTAAGAGCGTCAATGTTGGAGATGGTGTCATCTCCATTGGCGAGCGCGCATTCTATCAATGCGCCAACCTTACGAGTGTTTTGATAGGCAATAGTGTCACCTCGATTGGCAATTATGCATTCTACTATTGCTACAAACTTGTGGAGGTCATTAACACATCCTCGCTGAATATCACGGCAAAATCCTATGAACATGGGTACGTTGCTTATTATGCAAAAATCGTACACACAGACGAAAGCAAGATTGTACGCCAAGGTGATTATCTTTTCTATACGGATGGCGATGTGAACTATCTTATGGGTTACGTGGGTAGAGATACCGAACTTACCCTGCCGCAGAGTTATAACGGAGAGCCTTATGTCATCCACGATTATGCATTCTATCGGTGCAAGAGTTTGACGAGTGTCACCATCCCCGATGGTGTCATCTGGATTGGTAATCGAGCGTTTGCGGGGTGCGACGGACTTGTGAGCATCACGATTCCCAAAAGTATCACCGCAATTGGCTCTTATGCGTTCCAAGGTTGCATAAGTCTTACGAGCGTCACCATCCCCGACAGTGTTACCTCGATAGGCAATTCTGTGTTTTATAATTGCACAAGCCTTATGAGCGCGGTGATAGGCAATGGTGTCACCTCAATTGGCGATTATGCATTCTGGGGTTGCCAAAGTCTCGTGAGCACAGCGATAGGTAATAGCGTCACCTCCATTGGCAATTATGCGTTTAAGGGATGCGAGAGGCTTGAGAGTATGATTATCCCCGATAGCGTCACCTCAATTGGTGATGAAGCGTTCTACGGTTGCACAAGCCTTCAAAACTTCACCATTCCCGATAGCGTCACCTCAATTGGCACTTATGCGTTCTATGGTTGCACAAGTCTTGCAAGCCTGAAGATTGGCAATAGCGTCACCTCGATGGGCGATTATGCATTCTATGATTGCACAAACCTTGTGAGCGTGGTGATTTCCGATGGCGTCACCTTGATTGGCAATTATGCATTTTATTATTGCACCAGCCTTAGAAGCGTGACGATCCCCGACAGCGTCACCTCCATTGGCGATTATGCATTCGCTCGGTGCAGACACCTTGTGAGCGTAACAATAGGCAATGGCGTGACCTCCATTGGTAATTACGCATTCGATCTGTGCTACAAACTACTTGAAGTCATCAACCAGTCCTCGCTTGCTATCAAGGCAGGTTATTCTAACTTTGGATATGTCGCTTATTATGCAAAAGAAGTGCATACGGGAGAAAGCAAGATTGCTTGCCAAGGCGATTATCTTTTCTATACGCATGACGGTGTGAACTATCTTTTAGGATACATGGGAGAGGATACGGAACTTACCCTGCCCGAAAGTTATAACGGGGAAAATTATGTCATCTATGATTATGCATTCTATGGTAACGATTACCTCACGAGTGTAACGATCCCCGATAGCGTCACATCAATTGGCGCTTATGCGTTCGCTTTTTGCAGGGGCCTTACGAGTGTCACCATTCCCGATAGCGTCACCTCGATGGGCGATCATGCGTTCTATTATTGCACAAGCCTTACGAGCGTCACCATTCCCGATAGCGTCACCTCGATTGGCTCTTATGCTTTCGCTCATTGCGAGGGCCTTATGAGCGTGACGATTGGAAGTGGTATCACCTCAATGAGTGAGTATGTGTTCGCTTATTGCACAAGTCTTACAAGCTTCACTATCCCTGATAGCGTGACCTCGATAGATTATTACGCATTCTCTGGTTGCACAAGTCTCGTGGCTGTAACGATAGGCCGTGGCGTTGACTCGATTGCCAATTATGTGTTTGATGATTGCACCGCCCTTGCGAGCATCGTATTCACAGACACCTCAACATGGTACAGAACGAACAACGGTACCAGTTGGCAAAACAAGTATAATGGCACAAACACGTCTGTCACAAATGCCAGCCAAAACGCGACGTATTTCAAGATAAGCTATCGTACCTATTATTGGTACAAGAGATAAGAAAAAAACGCCCAAGCGAGGTTGCCCCTCGCTTGGGAAATGCCTACACACAAAATAATTCTTTCATATGATACCAAAGATCAACCGAGTGCCACCACCATGCTGCGCGGGGATTTGGGTAAAAAATGTGGTCAATTGTGTTTGTGTGAAACTGATTTTGCATATTCATCTTAAAAAATAGGAGTTGCCAATGAAAAAAACCTCTTTTCTGTCTTTTTGCGTGTGTCTATGGCTGATTGTGTCTTTGCTATTGCTTTCTGCTTGCACGACCACAAGTGGGACAGGCTCTACCACCTCTGACAGCACCTCATCTTCCACTTCGAGTGGAACGGGGACCATGCGCCCTCCCGCAAGTTCTACTACCAGCTCTTCCACGCCGGATGCTTCCGCTTGCGCTCATACTGACGGCAATCGTGATGACTATTGCGATACATGCCAAATCTATTTGGTGGTCTATTTCGATTTTTATGCTGTCAATGACCTTCACGGCAAATTCTGCGATACAGATACCCAACCTGGTGTAGATGAAATGACCGCCTACTTAAATCAGGCGTATGCCCAAAAGGATAATGTGATTATCTTCTCATCCGGCGATATGTGGCAGGGCAGTAGCGAATCCAACCAAACCAAAGGGCAAATCATCACGGATTGGATGAATGAACTGGATTTTGTGGCAATGACGCTCGGCAATCACGAGTTTGACTGGGGCGAAAGTTTTGTAGAGGACAATGCAGAACTGGCAGAATTCCCCTTTTTGGCTATTAACATCTATGATAAACAAACAAACAAGCGTGTGGACTATTGCCAGCCCTCCGTTATGGTGGAAAGAGGGGGCTATCAAATCGGCTTGATTGGTGCGATTGGCGATTGTTATAGTTCTATTTCTGCTGAGTTTGTAGAGGATTTGTATTTTCTCACAGGCAGTGACCTGACCAACTTGGTCAAAGCAGAAGCGGAAAAGTTAAGAGCACAAGGAGCAGACCTAATTGTCTATTCCATTCACGATGGCTACGGCAGTTCCAGCTCCTATGAGCAAGATGTGAGTAATATTTCCTCTTATTACGATGTCGCATTGTCAAATGGCTATGTGGATTTGGTCTTTGAGGGGCACACCCACCAAAATTACGTACTCAAAGATAAATATGGCGTCTACCACATTCAAGGTGGTGGCGATAATACATACGGCATCTCCCATGCGAAGGTCGGACTTCACATCCTTAGCCAAACCGTATCTGTCACGCAAAGAGAAGTGTTGCGCCACAGCACCTATCTGCAGATGCAAGATGATCCCATTATAGCCGAATTGCTGGAGCGATATAAAGAACTCCTCGGGGATATTTTCGAGGTCATAGGCACCAACTCAGCCACCCGCAAAAGTAGTGAACTCCGTCAACTAGTCGCCCGCTTATACTACGAAGCAGGCATCAAAGAATGGGGAAGTGAGGTGCAAATTGTATTGGCTGGTGGGTATATTGGCGTGCGCTCACCCTATGAACTTCCCAAAGGAAATGTGACCTATGCGCAACTAGAGACCATATTCCCCTTCGATAATGAAATCTTGCTTTGCACCATCCCCGGCAAAACGCTAAAAAGTCAATTCTTTGAATCCACAAACAGCAATTATTTTATCTACTATGAAACATACGGCGCCTCTATCAAGCAGAATATCAACGATAGCGCCACCTATTATATTGTCGTCGACTCCTACTGCGCCCAATATGCGCCCAACCGTTGCACCGTAGTTGCCAGTTTAGGTACGGGTATCTATGCCAAAGACTTGCTGGCAGAGTATGCCAAAGCGGGCGGATTTGGTGGCAAGGTAAGTGCCTCGCTTGTCTTTCTTGCCCCCTGCTGGGATGAGGCCGAAAAACGATACTATCTCTAAATCAACGCTTTGCGAGAAAGGACTTACCATGTTACCCCCACTCATTACCGTCGTTGGCACAACCGCCTCTGGCAAAAGCACTCTGGGCATTGAACTTGCCGCCCATTTTCAGGGAGAAGTCGTCTCCGCAGATTCCCGTCAAGTCTATCGCGGGCTCAATTTAGGCACAGGCAAAGTCACACAAGAGGAAACCAAAGGTGTGCCGCATCATTTAATAGACATCATCGACCCTGGCACTCCCTTTTCGATGGCGGAATTTCAAAAAATGGCGTATATCGCCATTGATGATATCATCAGCCGTGAGAAAATCCCATTTTTGGTGGGGGGAACAGGGCTGTATGCCCGAGCCGTCACGGCTGGATATTCGCTGGTGGATGTGGAGCCTGACGAAGCTTTCCGACGTGAAATGGAAAGCAAATCCAGAGAAGAACTCATCGAGGCGATTGCCGGCTATGGCATCATCATCACCGATAAACAAATCAGCCCCAGACGTCTCATTCGCATTTTAGAGAAATTGCGCGCAGGCGCACCTGCAGAAAACCAATCAAACCCCCACTACCGCACACTTCAACTCGGTCTTACATGGGATAGAGACGTGCTATATGCGCGCATAGAAGAACGGCTGGATATGCGCATCAAAATGGGCATGATTGAGGAAGTGCAGGGATTGCTTTTGCATGGCGTTTCCCCTGAATTTCTTGAAATGCTTGGGCTGGAATACCGCTATACCTATCGGTATCTGTCAGGACAATATCCCACTTTTGCCGATTATCGCGCAGAACTACTCACCGAAATCAGACGCTTCGCCAAACGCCAACAAACATGGTTCAAACGAGATACTGACATCGTTTGGCTGGATACCAAAGGCGATTATTTGGCGCAAGCCATTGAACTATCCCACCTCTTTTTATCGCAAAACTCACCACAGGAAAATATGCCATCTGATTTGGATGAATAAGGTGTAAATTTTTATCATTTTCGGGGTAAATAGCAAAAACCCCCCATAAATTTACAAAATATAGGAGGTTTATATGGCAAAACCAAGAAAACCTATTGTGGCAATTATGTATGACTTTGACAAAACGTTATCCACAAAAGATATGCAGGAATTTGGCTTTATTCCATCTCTTGGAGAAGAGGCTAAGCAGTTTTGGGCAGAGTCGGATGGGCTTGCAGTTGAGCATGATATGGATCACATTTTAGCCTATATGTATTTGATGCTCAAAAAAGCCAAAGAAAAGGGAATGCCCATCACGCGCGAAAGCCTCACACTATCGGGAAAACATATCGAGTATTTTCCCGGGGTAGAGGATTGGTTTCAGCGCATCAACGCCTATGGTAAAGAGCAGGGCGTCAAGGTAGAGCACTATGTCATCTCCTCAGGTCTCACCGAAATCATCGAGGGCTCGTCTATTGCCAAATATTTCACCAAAATTTATGGATGCGAATATCTCTATGATGAAAACGGAGAGGCAGTCTGGCCCAAACTTTGTGTCAATTATACCAACAAAACGCAATTTTTGTTCCGTATCAACAAAGGCGTGCTCGACGTGTGCGACGACCGCACTTTAAACGGCTATGTGCAGGAGGAAGACCGCCGTGTCCCGTTTGCCAATATGATTTATATTGGTGATGGACTCACCGACGTGCCTTGTATGAAATTGGTGAAGTTACATCATGGGCAATCTGTGGCGGTTTTTCGTCGCAGAGAAAAACTCACGGCAAAAAAATTGCTCTCGGAAAAACGAGTGGATTTTATCACCGAGGCAGATTACCGAGAAGGCGAAGAACTTGAACTCATCGTCAAAACGGCAATCAACAAAATGGCGGTGAGCGAACGCCTGACTCGGTTGCACAAAAAACACAAGCGTTCTATCACTTGACTCTATCACACGGATAAATTGTAAGGGGCTGTCGCAAATGTAAAATTTGTGACAGCCCCTATCTTATTTATGCGTATTGGTTTTATGAGTATTGGTTGATTTTTTCTCGCAGCATTTTGATATATTCCGCATCGGTGCCGCAGCAACCGCCCACAAAGTCAACGTAAGGGAATGCCGCCTCGATGTCTTTGGCAAAGTCCGAGGGGCTTGTGGGGAAGGTGAC
>JAGBWH010000126.1 GCA_017629925.1 Clostridia bacterium | reverse complement strand
CTCATTGCAATGGTGCTGGTGGTGACGGTTCACGCCACGTCATTTAATGGTTGGGCAAATACCAAAACGGATATGACATGGGTGAATTTTTGGGCGAGCATGGGGCGGTTTTTGTCGTTTGCTTGCGTACCCTTGTTTGTGGTACTGTCGGGCTATTTATGCCATAAAAAGACGCCCTCTTTTGACTACTACAAAAAACTCTTTCGTTTTTTGCTTGAATTTGCGATTTGCAGCGTGGTCATTGGCTTGTTCAAAATCAAATATATGGGTATGAGCTACGACCTTGTGTCGTTTTGGGATGATTTGACGACCTTCAAATTAGCGCCTTATGCTTGGTATGTGAATATGTATATCGGGCTGTTTTTGTTCATTCCTTTCCTTAATATGCTCTATCAAAACATCCCCTCTTTTCGGACAAAACTCTTGTTTGTGGGTTTGCTCATTTTGGTGTTAATCCTACCCAACACAACCACGTACTGCACTTGGAGCTACTGGTCCGGTTTTTATATTTTGGGCTACTATTTTGTGGGATGTTTTCTTTGTGACCTGCCAAAAAAACTTTGGGGATGGTGGTGGGCACCCGTGGGGGTGCTAACCCTTTTGGCAGAAACGCTCATCTGTATGTTTGGGGTGGAATATGTGACAGTAGAAAGCCACTCTAATCTATTTTGCCTGATTGTGACGGTGTGTATCGTGTTGACGTTTGGGGGGCTGACTGCCAAAACAAAAAACGGGTGGACAAAGGTGCTCAGAGCCCTTTCGGACACCTCGCTTTCCTTCTTTTTGGTGTCTTTCATTTTTGATGAGATTGCCAGAAGAGAGGTGTATGTAGAAAAAGGGCTTTTCACCTTCTACGAGAGACAACCGCATCTTTTCTATATCGTGCCCCTGACCATTCTTGGCTCATTGGTATTAGGGCTTTTCACTCACTTGCTCACGCGGTGGCTTGCATGGGGTTGCTTGATTGCGCAAAAACAAATCGTAGGCTTATTTGCCAAAGAGAAATCATAATATCATCTGCCAAAACGTCTCGCAGAACACCACTCACAAAAGCGAATGGCATCTATCTTCATTTCAAAAATAAATGAAAATATGATGTATTTAGCGAAAAGAATGATATAATATAACCAGAAAAAGCATTTTCACATACATCAAAAATTAAAGGAGGCATCTATGAAAATTCAATTTATTGGAGCGGCACACGAGGTGACCGGCTCTTGCACATTGCTGACGGTGGGAGACCATCGCTATGTGATTGATTGTGGTATGGAGCAAGGGGTAGACGTATTTGAAAATATGCAGCTGCCTATCGTGGCTTCAGAAATTGACACCGTGTTTTTAACCCACGCCCACATTGACCACTCCGGTATGCTTCCTAAACTCTATAAAGACGGTTTTCGTGGCAAAATATATGCCACCGAAGAAACCGCCAACCTATGCGAGATCATGCTCAGAGACTCCGCACACATTCAAGAATTCGAAGCGCAATGGCAATCGAGAAAATCCGAGCGTAAGGGCGAGGGGCCTGTAGAGCCTGTGTATACCTTAGCAGATGCCATTGGGGCTTTGTCCTTATTCCGTCCCACCCCTTACGGTCAAGCGGTGCGCGTGTCTGAAAACGTGACGGTGCGCTTTACAGACGTTGGGCATTTGCTGGGTTCTGCCTCCATTGAAATATGGATGAAAGAAAACGACCAGACCAGAAAAATCGTCTTTTCAGGGGACGTGGGCAACACCAACCAGCCCATCATCAAAGATCCTCAACACGTAGAGGAGACCGATTATTTGGTGATTGAGTCTACCTATGGCAATCGTCTCCATGAAAAGCCCAAAGATACCCTGAAAGAACTTGCAGGTTATATTGACACTGTGCTTACAAGGGGAGGCAATTTGATCATTCCCTCCTTTGCGGTGGGCAGAACACAGGAAATCCTTTATGCCATTCGTTCCATTAAACTGGCAGGAATGCTTAAAAAACATGGGGATTTTCCTGTGTATGTGGATAGTCCTTTGGCGGTGGAAGCCACAGGGGTGTTTTTGCAATGCGGTACGGCTTGCCTTGACGAAGAAACCCTTGCCATGGTCAAAAAAGGTGTAAACCCCATTTGGTTTGAGGGCCTTACCCTTTCTGTTTCCTCCGAGGACTCCAAGGCGATCAACTTCGACAAACGCCCCAAAATTATCCTCTCTGCCAGCGGTATGTGCGAAGCGGGACGTATTCGCCACCACTTAAAGCACAACCTTTGGAAAAAAGAAAATATGGTTTTGTTTGTGGGCTATCAATCCCAAAACTCTTTGGGACGACTCTTGGTGGACGGTGCTAAACGCGTGAAACTATTTGGCGAGGAGATTATTGTGCGCGCGGAAATGGCACAGCTGCACGGCACGTCCGGACACGCCGACCAAGCCGGTCTCATTCGTTGGCTGGAAGGGTTTAAGGTGAAACCCAAAACCGTATTCGTCAATCACGGAGATGACGATGCTTGTGTGGCTTTCAGAGACTTGCTTCTGGCAAAAGGCTACCATGCCGAAGCCCCGTATAGCGGTACTGAATACGATTTGCTTGAAAACAAAATGACCATTTACACGGACGGAAATCCCGTCTCCTCCCAAAAGCAAAAAACGCGCGCTCGCCAAAACGCGGTACACACCGACCTTGTGGCAGCGGCAGAAGAACTTTTGCGATTGGTGCAAGGCCGTGGCGAATGCTCAAACAAAGACAACGCCAAATTGGCATCGCAAATCCGTGAGTTAATCCAGAAGTGGAGATAATGCAAAAACAAGCAGGGGTTTCTTCTCATTTTCAGAAATCTCGTTTGGATAAGCAGAAATTGTAAATAGTTGTTGTCAAATTCTATAAAAATGGCAACACCAAAAAACAACATTCAAAGAGGCAATGACGTGATATATTTTTTTAGACACGGTGAGACCTTTTGGAATTTAGAAGGGCGCTATCAAGGACACCTCAACTCCGACCTCACCCCGCGCGGCGTCG
>JAGBWH010000125.1 GCA_017629925.1 Clostridia bacterium | reverse complement strand
TTTTTTGCTTTTTTTCAGTATATCATGTTTTATAAACCCTGTCAATGCGTAGATGGGCATTATATATATTTGCTAAAAGTTTGCACTTTCGTGAAAATCATGATAATCATACTTGCTTTTTGCCACAGATTTTTCGGCTTATGCGTATCCTTTTTTTGCGGTTTTCTTTGGCATCATGTGATTTTCTTCGTGTATAGACAACGCCCAAGCAAGAGAGGCTCGCTTGGGCGTTTTTTCTTATTTTTTGTACCAATAACACCAATGATAATAGTAATCGGATGATGTGAAATACGCTACGTTTGTGCTGGCATCTGTCATAGGGGTGTATTCGCCACCGGTCTTGTTTTCCCAATCGGCAGAATAGTATGTTCTATACCAAGTTGAAGTGTCTGTAAACACGATGCTCGTAAGGCTATCGCAACTAAAGAATGCATATTGGCCAATCAAGGTGACGCTATCAGGAATGGTAATGCTCATAAGGTTCTCGCAACCTGAGAATGCCCAAGAGCCAATCGAGATGACGCTGTCACCAAGCGTTACACTCATAAGGCCGGTGCAAGTCGAGAATGCACTATCGCCAATTGAGGTGACGCTATCAGGAATGGTAATGCTTGTCAGGCTCTTGCAACCTGAGAACGCTTCTTTGCCAATGGAGATGACGCTTGTGCCTATCACCACACTCGTAAGGTTGGTGCAACCTGAGAACGTTTCTTTTGCAATTGAAGTGACGCTGCCGGGTATGGTAATGCCTGTAAGACTTTGGCAATGATAGAACGCATATTCGCCAATTGAGGTGACGCTGTCGGGGATGGCTACGCTCTCAAGGTTTAAACAACTCGAAAACGCAGACAAGCCAATACTTGTGCAACTATTTGGAATGGTGACGGAAGTAATCTGTGCGCAACCAGTGAATGCGTAGTCAGCGATGCCTATGACCGGTTTGCCTTTGTATGTTGAGGGAAGAACAATATCGGTTTCATCGCACGAACCAATCCCTCTGACCATATAGCCATCTTCCACTTGTCTGTAGGCTAAGTCGGCTGAGCCACTGTCTTGACTCATTTTGTCACGGACTTTTATCACCAACAGGGTTGTCAGCGTTATCACAATCGCAAAACTAATCGCAACTGCAATAATAGATAATATAATTGCTTTTTTCATAAACGTGTTTCCTTACATAGCAAAGTATAACACTATCACTATAACATATATTTTTTCATTTGTAAATACGTTTATGGGTACTGATTTTACATAAATATTCCTTATATATTTGAACGAATTTTTAATTTTTATGAAATTAAAGGCAAAAGTATTGCGAGAGGGTGGCAAAAAGTGGTATAATTATTTTTGCGCTAAACACATTCTGAAAAATGAACACATTTTTTTCAAAGGAGAACAAAAAATGGCAAGAATGAAACGCAAAAATTACCCTCTCTATGAAACAACTGTTTTTCGTGATTTCCGTGTGATGATGGAAAATACCGCCGCGAGAAACCCTGATGGAGTGGCGATTTCTTATAAAAATGCCCCCAATGATAAAGTGGTGCAAAAAATTACTTATGCACAGGTGAAAAGAGATGTTCGTGCTTTGGGCGAAGCCATGATGGATATGGGCCTTTCGGGCAAAAAGGTCATGATCTCGGGCAAGAATTCATGGGAATGGATCTATTGCTACTTTGCTCTGATGTCCATTGGTGCTGTGACCGTGCCGACCGACAAAGACCTGCCCGAAGAAGAACTGCTGGGCATTGCCAACCGTGCAGGCTGCGCGGCGGTGTGCTATGGCGGTGAAATCAGCCAAAAAGCAAACTATCTCCGTGAAAATATGCCTGAGGGCACCCTCTTTATTGCCATGGGCGAAGATGGTGTAGAAGGCGATATTTCCGTATCTGCTCTCATTGAAAAAGGTCATGCTTTGCTGGAGGGTGGCAGCACCCTTTACGATAGCTACGAGGTGAAGCCGGACGAGCTTGCTACGATCGTGTTTACCTCCGGTACCACAGGCAAGGGCAAGGGCGTTATGCTGTCGATTACCAACATTGTCAGCGACATGACACAGGGTATGTACCTCTTTGACATCACCCCCAAAACCATGATGGTACTGCCTGCTCACCATACCTTCGGCTCTACGGTCAACATCGTAGGACACTATGCGCAATGCTCCGAAATTTATATTTCCAGCGGTATTAAATACTTTGTGCGTGAAATTCAAGAGCAACAACCCTCTCATGTGATTTTGGTGCCTTTGTTCCTTGAAACCCTCCACAAAAAGATTTGGCAAGGCGCGGAAAAGAAGGGCAAGGCAGACACCATGCGCAAGGGTATGAAAATCAGCAAATTCTTGCTCAAACTCGGCATTGACGTGCGCCGTAAATTGTTTGCAGAAGTGCATCATACGCTGGGTGGCAAACTGGAAATGGTCATTTCCGGTGGTGCGCCCCTGCGTCAAGATATCATCGAAGATTTCCAAGCTTGGGGACTTAACGTTCTCAATGGCTACGGCATCACCGAATGTGCGCCTCTCATTTCCTGCAACCGCAACCTCTACCAAAAGCAAGGCTCTGTGGGTATGCCCATTATTGGCGGTCAAGTGAAAATTCTTGAGCCCGACGAAGACGGCGATGGCGAAATTTGCTACAAAGGCCCCAACGTTATGCTGGGCTACTATGACGAGCCGGAAGCGACTGCCGCCGTGTTTGACGATGAAGGCTACTTCCGCACCGGTGACTACGGCCACGTGGTGAGAAATGGCGATGAATGCTGGATCTACATTACCGGTAGAAAGAAAAACATGATTTTGTTTAGCAATGGTAAAAACGTATATCCGGAAGAAATTGAAGTGGAATTAGCACAACGCATTGACGGCATCAGCGAGGTCATCGTTTATGCGGGCGAATGTGTGGATCATCCCGAAAAAGAAATTATTGTGGCAGAGATTTTCCCCGATGCAGAAAGACTTGAAGCGCTCGGCATCACCGACGTGGAAGGCTATTTTGCAGAGAAGGTGAAAGAAGTCAACGATTACCTTATCTCCTATAAGCACATCGGCCATGTCAAAATCCGCCACGAAGAATTTGAGAAGAATACCTCAAAGAAAATTCTCCGTTTTAAGATTGATAAAAGAGTGTAATGTTTAGCGTGTTCTCCTTCATGGAGAACACGCAATGAATTGCAACGCCGTTGCATAAATTGACACTGCGTGTCATGAATTGCAGTAAACTGCATGAATTGCCCTGCGGGCATGATATTTGTTGCAATTCAATTCATGGAGCGAAGCGAGAATTCATGGCTAGTCCAATTCATGATGCGTCAGCATCAATTCATCAATAAAACAAACAGAGCAAGAATATAAGGATTTTCTCCTTGTACTCTTGCTCTCTTTGTGCTTGTAATATAGGTTTTGGCTTAGCCCAATTTGCATTTGACTAGTCAAATGCGATGCTCGCACTTGGTGAAAATTAAAAATTCTCCAAAAAGGACATCACCCTAATGGCATAGCCCTTTTTTGTTGCCATTATGTCACTTCAAACGCTACAAATCCAAACGGCTGAATATCCGAGAGGATCACACGATCACCGTCTATTCGTCCGTTACAGTTCATGCAGGAAAGGGAAGTATAGGCCTTATCCAGCTGTACAACAGGGGCAATGACCTCATCGGCGAAAAAGTTCCAAAGTCCAACGGAGAGCGAGGATGCGCTTTCCTTGCATTGGATATACAGTGCGGGGTTTCCGTACAGATATGCAGGCAACGCTTTGCCGGAGAGCCATTTTATGGTCTGCGCATATTGAAGACTTCTCTGGTAATGCTTCAAAAGATTGTCGGCGTCTGACCTGGTATTGATATTCAAAACCAAAAAACGATGACCATCCGGGTTTTCGTAGCGGTAGGATACGGGCACCACACCTTTTGGTGTATCCATATCGCTGAGTACCTCGGCGGAGGCGTTTAGCACGATGTCATAGACCACCGCCCCATTTGCCAAAATGTGATTATCATCAAAGCGAAAATGCTCCGATTTTCCCGTGGTGGCTTCGCCTATGCGCTCAAGCCCCACGTCAACCCCTCTTTGGGTGAGAATTTCCGCTGCGGCAATGTCAAGAATCAGCCCATGCTTTAGTGCATCTAAAGGGAGTGTTCTTGCATTCTCGTCAAATACGATGCCGCAGATCCCTTCACCCTCGTAGACGGTAGGAATGGTGTTATAGGCAAGCGTGCGCGCCGCACGAGAAAAAAAGAGGTGTTCTATATCCACTGTTTTGTTTACCTTTGTGGGCATTTCCATTTGGGCAATCTTATTTGGACATTCATACACACGGACACCGCACGAGGTTTTTTTGCCAAACATTCTGTCGATTTGGGCATATAGGTCACGATGTCTTTCGTGTCGCAGTGCATAGCCTGTTTCATAGTCAGCGTTTGAATGGTAATCTATCCCATACTTCAAAATGCCGTCTGTGCAACCCGATGCGCGAATGGCGGTATCAAAGCCTTCAAGATAGGAGGCAGGGCAAAGCGTTCTCGGTCTGGGGTAAGCGTCACCCTCTGCCATGATTTCGATGTTTTCTGTTTTCGTCCATGCGCTTTCCATACGCTCCAATTCAATGACGTCTTGCAATGCATTTCCCCAACTATTTTTCGTTGCCCAATAGGGAGCGCCAATGAGACGAAGCAGGGGTTTGGTTTGACCGGCTAAAATGGTGGCAAGTTCTCTTGGGTTTGTTCCATCTAAATCCCAACTGCTCATGCAAGCGCAAAAACTGATTCTAATGGAGGGATTAACCTCATCCACGGCATGGCGAACACGGTGGGCAAAGTGGCGAAAAGCATCTCCGTTTGCCTTCAAGAACGCATCGCGGTATTTGTTTTTTGCGCCACTGACAATATGGTGTCGGAGCGTTTCTCTTGTGACGTTTTCTCCTGTAATGCGGCGAATGTGTGCCATGTGATGGTCGCACAGGCAAGCGGGGGCATCGCTTAAAAATCCATATCGAAAATCATCGTCAAATTGTATGATATCCACACCGCACCGCGCAACATCTTTGATGTAGTCGACGGCAAAAGCAACAAAGTTTTCGTCGGTGGGGCAGACCGTGTTTTCAATCTCTGTTCCATCCAAAGTGCGCATTTGGCAAAAAGGTGGTTTTTCTCTAAATAAAAACGTCCAAATCCATGCGCCTACCTCAAACCCGTGTGCGCTAAAAAAACAACAGTTGTCTTGAAGCTCTTGCATCGCCATTTTGCGCTTGGCTATGTCTGTTTCATAGGTACCGAGCGCCAAAAAAACACGCTCTGCATTGAGTTTTTGAAGTTGTACGAGCGTTGCCTCTCTGCCGTTTCTTTGCAAATTGCTATTCGAAATAGGAACTGAAATTTTATACATAGTAAACGTCCTCCTACTGTTGTTGATTGGGCTACCTTCCAAATCCCGTCGCAGACCGGCGTGAAATTCGCCATTTATTGCGGTATGGAAACGCTCGCCTCGGAGAGCGTTCTCCGCAGAGCGCGTGCCACACAGCGCCCCAGCGCAATCAGGTTACTTTGGGACACTTTGTTTTCATGCGTGCCGAAATAGGTGGTTTCGATGGTAAAAGCCAAATGGTTATGTTCTTTTTTGCTCATATAAACGGAAAACTGGGTGCTGCTTTTATTCCAGCCCGTTTCGGGGGGATAGTCGTATTGATGCTCGTATTGCAAGGCGTCAGGCGTCATCAGGCTTTGCAGTAGTTCGCCAAACTGATTAAAGCGAGGGAGTTTTGGTATGCTGTTTTGCACGATAAAGACATGGTCATTGACATCCCCGATATGCCATGGAGAATGGAAGTCGATGCCAAAATGACATCCGTTTTTGTCAGCATACGCTTTGATGGCGCGACATTCGGGATAGATGCTATCGCTTTCGCTGTCATAATCGCGGTTATGGTCGAAAGGAAGGCGTGCTTTGCCTTGGTCTCCTCGCAACACGCCCTCGTAGTCCACAAACGGCACACAAAACACGGTTGTATGGGGAATTGGGCAAGCGAGCAATTCTTCTAACGCACCTTCCAGCACATAATTGCCTGTGGATTCGCAGGCGTGGTGGCGCGCGGTTAAGATGATGCTCATAGGCCCATCTCCAATCGTCACCGAAGGGATGCTACTACCTTTATAGCCTTTGCATAGTTCTTCTACACACAGATGATGCGCTTGGGCAAAGCGGAAAAATCGTGCAGGGTGATAGAGCATATGGTGGGCAAAATACACTTTATGTTCATCTTCGGTAAAACTGTAAGAGAATGTATCGCCCTCCACACAGTCAAGCCAATGCCAATTTTCAAGATCGTAGCTGACAGCGGGGCCATAGTAGCCAAGTCTGTTATCCTGAAACTGAAATGTGAGCGTTCTGTTTTCAGCCCCTTCCACACAAAATGCCCAATAAAACCAATCGCCTTTGGTATCTCGCAATTCGTTTTCGAGCACAATGGTGTCGCCGGATATGTCTTTTATAGAAATATTTCCGCCTAAAAAATGCTGATGGATAAGCAATATGTTCACTTCCTTTACCTGTGTTTGCACTATATTGTATCACAAAGAAGTGGAAAAGTAAACAGAAGGTATCTCCATTTCATAAAAAGAAGAGCATATATACAATATCTTGCATATATGCTCTTGGGAGCCGTTGATGTGTGATGCCTTTCGGCAATGCGTTACTTCTCTATTTGAATGGTAACATCTCCGGAGGTTGTCGTGATATTGCATCTGCCACCGGGCATGGAGGGGGGGATGTCTATGTCACCCGAACTTGTTTTGACCGTAAATATCTTCTCGGACAGCAGGCTTCCCGAAACATCCCCGGAGGTTGTGAGTAGGGTGATTTCAGGCGCGTCCGAGGCAGAAAAAGCGATCTTTCCGCTGACTCTCTCTATGAAAATCTTTTCCGATGCCAGCACATGGGCAAGCTTGATATCGCCCGTGGTTCCGTTTGCAGTCAGAGAAGAGCATTTGACATTCCGTAAATCTACATCTCCGGTAGACACATCAATGCTCACACCTCCTGCGATGGTGGCATTTGAAATGGCAATGTCGCCCGTGGACACCTCAAGGGAAAGAGAGCCAGCGGATAGATTGGCAAGTGAAATATCGCCTGTGCTTGCCGTGATGATGATATCTTTTTGGGCGGAAGCCGCACAATATACATCACCCGTGCTCAAGTCAATGTTGATATGCTCAAAGCTGAATGTGCTACCGATGTCAATGTCGCCTGTGGCATTTTTGATGGTCAGCGAGGTGTATTCGCTTTGGGGCAAATAGACGGTGATTTTTGGCGAGTTAAAACCAATGCCGATATGGTCGTACCATTTTCGCTCATCTATCATGTTGACTGTCAGCACCCCGTCTGCTACGGTAAGTGAATGTTTTAATTTGGTGTTTTCGTAGCAACTCACCTTGCACACGCCGTCCTCGGAGGGGAGAAATACGATGTCTGCTGTGTTTGTTTGGATAGAGATGGCGCTGAATGTTTGGGTGATGCTGTGGGTGTTGGTTTCATATTTGTTTGTGCCTAAATTGGCAAAATTCCAGTCGGCAGAACTGGCGGCAAGCAGCACGATAGAAGCGCCGAGTATCACAAGAATGATGGCGATGATCACCCATATTTTCATAGTGTATTCTCCTTTTTAATCAAACATTTTTTGATACTTAAAACGTATTTTTTGGTGAGCCAAAAAATGCTTTTTGTGGCACTCTTGCATCCAAAAAAGAGGAGCACGGCAAGCCCTGCTGAAACAAATCCTGCACCAATGAGAAATCCTCCCGCAGGCGCATTACCGGTCGCTGCCAATACAGTGCCACCGATTACCCCCCCGACACCACAGCCGACCAGCGACACAAATGCCGCCCATACGGAAACCACCACAGCGCACAGCGCAATGTACAGGGATAGTAAAACGGCAATGGCTGCTACCCCGAGCGAAAGCCATATCGGTGAGCCGAGTGCGAGCAAAACGACCTCCCAGACCTTGAGCCGTCTTTTGGGCGTCATTCTTTCCTTTGCAATTTTAAGCAGCGGAATGTCTGCGATGATTTGCTTTGCAATGTCATCCACCGAGCCGATGTCTGAAAGAGCGTCTTCTTCTGTTTGCCCTTCCTCCATTCTGTCGTCTATCATCTCGCTATAAAAGGCAAGATGCTCCTCTACTTCTGCTTTGGGCAGACCGGAGAGTTTTACTTTGAGTTGGGCTAAAAATTCTTGTTTACTCACACGCGCCATCCTCCTTGGTCACAAACCGATAAATTGACATCACCTCGCGCCACTCGCTTTTGAAATCTTCAATACGGGCAAGCCCTGCGGGGGTGATTTTATAATACTTTCGAAGCCGTCCACCGTGCTCAGCGGTGCGAACGGTGAGCAATTTTGAAAGTTCCAATCGCTTGAGTATCGTGTATAGCGTTGATTCCGACATTTCGAGATAAGGCTTCATATCTTTCAGCATCTTGTAGCCGTATGATTCCTCATTTTTAATCGCCGCCAACACACATACGTCGAGCAAACCTCTTTTTAATTGAATGTCCACGCTATACTCCTCCTTGCGTAATACATCGTATCACGAAGTATTAGACTTGTCAATAGGTTTTTGACAACTTTTTTGAAAATGCAAAAAAGAGTGTGTAAGAATTTTCTTGTTTTTCTTTTTATATTGTGTTACAATAGTGAAAAAAGCAACATCATGTAGGTCATCGCCAGGCGAGGCGTCCTCCGCGTCGTTTTTTAGTGAAAAAGAGGTAATCCTTCTCATGGAAAAGAAACAATATTCCTTTAGTCGATTTTTGTTTATTTGGTCGGGGCAGTTTTTGTCTGTTCTCGGCTCCGCGATATTCAACTTTGGACTTGCAGTTTGGCTATTTGAAAAGACCGGCGCTGCCACACCATTTGCATTATCTTTTCTCTGCTCTATTCTGCCATCGCTGCTTTTGTCCCCCTTGGCAGGAAGTTTGGCAGACAGGACATCTCGAAAAAGAACGATTATTCTCACCGACACAATAGACGCTCTACTGAAGGTGCTGATGGTGGTTTTGCTCTTCGGGGACAACCTGAAAGTATGGATGATATATCCAGGGATGACCATTTCAGCCACACTTTCTACATTCCAAAGCCCTGCATTTTCTGCCAGCATTCCTATGCTTGTAAAAGAAGAGCATCTTTCCAAAGCCAACGGCTTGCGCCAACTTTCAGGCGCGGCGCAAAATATGCTTGCGCCCATATTTGCAGGCATTTTATACCCGATTTTGCATCTGAAAGGCTTAATTATTTTAGACCTTTGCAGTTACATATTTGCATTTGTGACCATTGCGTTGACCAAAATCCCTCAACCCAAGATAGAACGGGCAGAAAAAGACAAGAAAGCACTCGTCTCTGTGGCTATCCGAGATTTCAAAAGTGCCATAAAGCATCTATATGCGATACCCAAACTGTTTAGGTTGCTGATGGTGTTCGCTGTGGCAAACTTCATCATGAATATGTCAACGATTCTGCTCACACCGATGATTTTGTCAAATTATGACTCTACGATTTTAGGCTTCAGCCAAACGATTAGTGGCGTATCCATGATTGTAGGTGCGATCATTGCCAGCATATTGCCAAATCCAAAAAGGCCTTATGCCCTGAGGTATGGTATGCTCGGCGCTTCGGGTATTGGCTTGCTCATCGGTGGCACCTCGCCGAAGTATTGGGTGATTTTTGTGGGTATTTTTATATTCTGCCTGTTCGTTCCCTACGTCAATTCGCTTTCGGATACGATCCTTCAAATGAAGTTTGAAAAGTCCATGCTCGGCAGAATTACCTCTGCGGTGGGCGTTTTGTGCCAAATAGCCATGCCTTTGTCGGCATTGTTTGCCGGTGTGCTGGCAGATTATATCTTCAATCCTCTGATGATGCCGGGCGGTGCGCTCGCCAAATCGTTTATCGGCGACTTGATTGGCGTGGGTGACTGCCGTGGCATTGGGCTCATCTATATCATCAATGGCATTGTTTTATTGTTGCTTTGCACAATCTTGTGCGTGGCAAGCCTCAAGGATAAAGAAGAAACGATAACACACTCATGTTAGGATTTTCTAAGGAGATCACCAGATGAAAAAATATCCCCTCACCGACAAGGATAAAGAACTCATTGCGTTGGCGCTTGAAGTGCTCGCACAAAACTTTGATGACGGTATCTACAATCATACCGTTGGCTGTGCCGTTTTGTGTAAAAATCAACATATATATAGGGGTGTCAATTGCGATGGTATTCACGGCTCTTGCGCCGAATACATCACCATGGGCATTGCCATATCAAACGGAGAACGAGAATTTGACACCATCGTTGCCGTTCACGAAAAGCATCTCAATTGTGTGGTTCCCCCCTGTGGCAACTGCCGACAAATGCTGTTTGAATATTGCCCCGACATCAAGGTCATCGTCAACGACGAAAACGGAAACCTCATCAAAGTGAAAGCAAAAGATTTGCTTCCGTTTGCATGGCAACCGGTGACGGTGTAGCGTGTTCGCGGACAGCGAACACGCAGTGAAATAAATCCCGTGCGGGATGAAGCGTCTTCTCCAATGGCGAACACGCAATGAAATAAAT
>JAGBWH010000124.1 GCA_017629925.1 Clostridia bacterium | reverse complement strand
GGGTATACCCCCTCTGCCATTTTCGATTTTGTTGATCGTGCTGGCGTGGCAAAAGCATATAGCGTAGTGGATTATGAATTGCTTGAGCATTGTATTCGTGAAGAACTCAATACCACCGCACAGCGCAGAGTGGCTATTTTGCACCCTATCAAAGTGGTCATCACCAACTATCCCGAAGACAAAACAGAATATTTTGCTTTGCCTAACAATCCTCAATCTCCCGATAGTGGCACAAGACAGTTGCCATTTAGCAGAGAGATTTATATTGATGCGGACGACTTCGCAGAAGTACCGCCTCCGAAATTTTTCCGCATGAAACCCGACAGCGAAGTTCGTTTGATGGGTGCATACATCGTTCGTTGTAATGAGATTATCAAAAACGAAGACGGCTCTCTTAAAGAAATTCATTGCACAGCTGATCTTGAAACGGGCTGTGGCATGCCTGCTGACGGCAGAAAAGTGAAGGGAACTATCCATTGGTTGTCCGCTCCTCATGCACTCAAAACAAGAGTGATGCTCTATTCTCATCTCTTTACCATTGAAAATGTGGCAGATATTCCCGAGGGCAAAGGATATGGCGATTACCTCAATCTAAGCTCTGCAGAAGAGATTACGGAAGCGATGATTGAGCCTTCTTTGGCAGACGCACAAGATGAAGAAAAATTCCAGTTTGTCAGAGTTGGTTATTTCGTAAAGGATAGAAAATATCCCAACACATTTAACCGCATCGTCGGTCTTAAAGACAGTTTCCCTAAGAAAAACTAATAAAAAAACAAGGCAGATTCGTTTCAGATGATGAATCTGCCTTGTGCAAAAGATATGAAGATGAAAGATATAAAGAAAAATATCCGCTCGCTTTTTGGGCGATTTTTTGACTTTCTTTATCCGCCGGCCTGCGTTGGTTGCGGTGTGCTTTTGGATGATGTAGGCGCATTTTGTCCCGAGTGTCTAAGTGAATACGAGCAAGAAAAACAAAGGAATTGCCCCCATTGCTTTCGGGTACTCCAAGCCTGCGATTGCCCAACGGCAGAGATGAGAAAGCGGGGAGCGAAACATTTATATAAAGTGTTCCCCTATCATCCCACCAACCGCGAGAAAAAGACCAATCAGCTGATCTATGCGCTAAAGGATATGCATCTTTATCATGCCTCTAAGTTCGTGGCTGATGAAATGTATATGTCTTTGCTTTTGGGAGATGTTCGGCTCAGCGACTATGTGTTGACCTATATTCCTGCTTCCAAAACGCGTATGGTCAAAAGAGGGTATAACCAAATGAAGATGGTGGCAAAGTGTTTGGGCGAGCTTGGTGGATGCCCGATTGAGGTGCCACTTTATCGCACAAGAGAAGGCACACCGCAAAAGAGCTTGCCTACCTCAAAACGTTTTGAAAACACAAAAGGGATTTTCTCTGTCAAAAAATCAAGTTCTGTCGCAGGGAAGAAATATATCATCATTGATGATATTGCCACCTCAGGCGCTACTCTCATGGCAGCAGCTGCCACTTTGAGAGAGGCAGGGGCTGACCGTGTCATTTTCGCCACCGCCGCATTGACTATACGAACTCATATATAAAAGACTGTTTTATAGTGCCGTATCTTTTCAGATAAAAGGCTTTCTAAAACAGTCTTTTTCATTTAGTCACTTTGGCAACTGCCACCACAACCGCCAAACATACCATGCATATCAGCGACATATTCATCATCTTTTAAGCGAAAACCGATGGCCTGGAGCAATATTTTGTCTGCGGCTGCTACATTTGCCTTGCAGACGTGGTGTTCGCAAAGGTCGATAAAGTTCATCACAGAACGCCCCATGATAAACATCATTTCAAAATCCTCCACGCCGGGTACAGGGCAGAGGTGATGAATATATCCATAGTCTTTTTTCAGTTCGAATTGGCAAATAGCCGCAAACTCATCGTTCAGTATGGCTTGGTATGCCATGGTATGAGGCAAATAAGGGATTTTGCAAATTTGGCAATAGTGTGCTTGCAAAGCTTTGTCTTGTATCGGGGTAATGACAAACATAAACGCTACCTCTTACTTTGTTTTCAGGTGGGTGGTGCGATAGAGATATTCAATCTCTTTTGGATCAAGATATCTCCATTTGCCAACGGGTAGTCCGTTCAGTTTGAGTTGACCTATGGAGATGCGGTTCAGACGCTTTACAGTAAGACCGGCTTGCTCGCACATTTTTCTGATTTGTCTGTTTCTGCCTTCGCAGATGGTAATGGATAGGGTAGTGTCTTCTTCGCCTATATTATGTATGTCCACCGTAGCGGGACGAATGCGATAGCCATCAATGTCGAGGCTGGAGGAGAGTATATTCAGCTGGTCAGCAGAAACACTTCCTTCTACTTTCACGCGATAGAGTTTGGGAATTTCATAAGAGGGATGCGTGAGGCGGTTGGTGAGTTCGCCGTCGTTTGTTAGGAGCAGTATGCCCTCCGATATGAGGTCGAGCCTACCAACGGGATACACGCGCTCTTTTACCCCTACAAGCAACTCTGTGACGCATTTTCTGCCTCTTTCATCAGATACGGCACAGAGATAGCCACGAGGCTTATTCATGAGAATATAGACGGGTTTTTGCGCCTTTGCGTGTATACGTTTACCTTTCCAAGCAATCACATCACTTTTGGGATCTACTTTTGCACCAAGTGTGGCTACATGTCCGTTGATGGTAATTGCGCCTTTTGAGATTTCTGCTTCAGCGGCTCTTCTGGATAGAATGCCGGCATCGGATAGAAACTTTTGCAATCTGATTTTTTCTGCCATAACCATTTTTTCCTTGTTTTTATTGATGAAACTGCAGTTTTCGCCACTAAAGGTGACTCTGCCACCACATGACTTGACTGCAACACATATACTTTCCCCATCACCTCGCCTTGCTTTACAGGGGCTGTGATAGGGCGATTATATTCAATTTTGAACGTTGGCGCTTCGCCATGCGTTTTGATCGTCCCCTTCATGGCATCTTGGTTGGTGAGCAGTATTGTGCTTTGTGCGCCACCTACCACAGGGGCTTCAAACGATAACTCTCCGCTTTTGGCAAAAAGAGGAGAAGTAAGTTGAGAAAAGCCGTATTCAAACATATTTTGATGATCTTGCCAATCATTTGGGGCATTGAGTGTGACGGTGATGAGCAAAACACCGTCTCGATCAGCCGCCCCCACAAGGCAACGACCGCTCTTTTTGGTAAAACCTGTTTTTACCCCTATGGCATCATCGTAAAGCCAAAGTAATTTATTATGATTGGCAACAATGCGAACGGCATTGTCAGGTCCGCTTATTTTGGCTTTTTTTGAAGCCACGATAGATCTAAATACGGGGTGCTCCATTGCTTTTTCCGTGATGCGAGCCAAATCGTATGCGGTGGTATAGTGCTCAGCGGCATCCAGTCCATGCGGGTTTGAAAAGTGGGTGTCTAAAAGTCCCATTTCCTCTGCCATGCGATTCATTCTATCGCAAAATTTTTCGATGTTTTGATCTATGGCAATGGCAAGTGCTACCGCCGCATCATTGGCACTACGAAGAAGGAGTGCCTCGAGCAATTCTTTTATGGTGAGTGTTTCTCCCTCCACTAAATAAAGGGAAGAGCCTTCAATTCCACACGCTTCTTTGGGAATTGTAAAAACGGACTCAAGATTCTTGCACGCATCAAGTACCGCCAATGCCGTCATGACTTTGGTGGTGCTCGCCATGGGCATTCTATGCTGTGCGTTTTTTTTAAACAGCGCCTCTTTTATATCGGGGGAGTAAAGGATAGCACTCTCTGCCGATACATCTATAGAGGCGGTTTTCGCGTGGGCACAAATGGGGGTAACCACCACATATACAAGGCAAAGAAATGCCAATAAAACTTGTTTTGTTGTCATCAATTTGTTTTTCATGTTCTTAATTTGAAACAAGATGATGATGCCTATACACGTCAGGTGGTGGTATTATCTTTCTTTTTTGGTAAAATCACCTTTTTGATTTTTTCTAATATATCAGGTGATTTTTCGATGATACTGGTGATTTTGCCCACCGTGTCGTCCTCTTCGGGGACTTTGATGGGAATCAGGTCATAGGTGCCATCGTGTGAGACGGCTAAAAATGCCATAGGTGTGATGCTGACGCCCGTTCCTCCTCCTGCTGAGTAAGAGGGGGATTTTTCTTTTTTGGGGGCGTCTGTTTTTTTGCCTTGAAAGCCAAGTCCGCCTGTGGCAAGCCCCATTGACACACGAGAAATCGGAATGAGTGTTAACCCACTCGGCAATTCGATGGGATGACCTATGACGGTTTCCGTGTCTGCAAAAGATTTAATTTTGTCAAGAGAAACGGAAAGAATATCCTTAAAATCATGCTCGTCCATTCTTTTCTCCTTTACGCGGCTTCTTTTTGTTTGACGTGAAGGCGTTGGGCTATATCATGCCTATGCATATGCAAAAGCAAAACGCACAGCTCAATGAGAAGAAAGGAAATTTCTGCATTGAATTTGAGGGCAAACTCTTTTTTGTTAAAACTGGGATAAATTTCAGCATCGCCAAACTTGACATGGGGGAATAATTGATAGAGATAGTCAATCGATACTGTAAAAATGGCATATAAAATGGTGACCAGGTATGCGGTTTGGTCGGGTTTTGTCGTGCCAATGATCAAACGAAATTCATGTATTTTGCAAGAGAGGGAAGGTACAAAACGGTGAATATCATCCCAATTCTCAATCATGGGGATATTTTTGATTTTTTTGAAAGAAAAGCGAGATTTTACATTTTCCGCCTTTTTGCTTTTGATTTTTTGGGGGCTGGGATATAAGTACCGAGAAAAGCAAGCCCAGCGAAGTAAAATCACAAATTTAGTTTGATAATAAAATATAATTCTAACATGGGAAAGCGCGAAAATGGATAGAGCAACCACCGCGCAGAGAAACAAAAGCCAACCGGTCATAGATATCTACCTTTATGTGTTTATGTAACCGGTGGTGTGGTCTCACTCCTCGTCGGTGTCCTCGTCGTCACCGGAAATGAGATCTATGATATCCCCTTCATTCTCTTCTGTGGACAGGGGGGCTTCGGCCGGGGTCTCAGAGAGTTCTTGCGCTTCGGTAGTTTCTTCTCCACTATTTTCTTGGTTTTCTTCGCTTAGCATTTCATCAATGGAGATTTGGCTGTCTTCTTCGTGCTCGCCGAGTTTCTCATCAATGGTAGAAAATACCTCGGAAATCTCTTCATTATCAATACCGGGAAGTTCAGACAGGGAAGAAAGACCAAAACAACGTAAAAAACCTTCTGTTGTACCGTAGAGCATAGGTCTGCCCGGGGCATCCAGTCTGCCGCGTACACAAATGAGTTCTCTTTCTATGAGATTTGTGATGGCATAACTGCTATCAACACCTCTTACAGCGTCTACATAGGCTCTCGTGACAGGTTGATGATATGCCACGATTGCCAAGGTTTCAATCGAAGAAGCGGAGAGTGTGCCGCTTTTGCGAATGCCCAATGCAATGCGAATATAGGAGATATAATCCTCTTTTGTGCAGAGTTGGCAGGAATCATCAAAGACAATGAACATAACGCCACGAGGAAGTTTTGTGCTATTATAGCGTTTGGCGTAGTCTTTTACAATCTTTTTCACTTGAGACGGAGAGCATTCAAGTGCCAATGCCAATTTATCATAGGTAACAGGATGACCTGCCGCAAAAAGAATGGCTTCAATCGCCTCTTCGTAGAGGGCGGTGTTTTCTTCTGCTATGTCTTTCGGAAGTTCCGCCTCGGTTTGCACTTGCTCTACGACTTCTTCTTGATTATTGGGGGTTGTTTCCGTCATCGTCGTCTTCGTCTTCATGGTCAAACTCACTTTCTGCCGCTTCGTCGGGCTGGTAGTCGGGGTTAAGTTTAATTTGTATCAGCAACCCGGTTAAGGTGTTGCCACCGAATTCGTCCTCAGGGTAGGAAATTTCTTCATCTTCCGCCACGGCTGTGTCGGGCTCAACGATAAAGACTTGTTGGAGTTTCACCATTTCCAGTATTCCCATAAAACGGGCAATCAATTCAGCTTTAGAGGTTGAATCCTTTAGTAAATAGAATAATGATGCTTGACTTCTCTTTTCGAGAATGAGCAACACCTCGCCAATCATCTTTTTGACAGAGACGATTTTGGTCTTGATCAACGGATTGACCAGGGTGGTGGGTTCAGGTTCCTCGTTTTTCTTTCTTGCCACAATGACGCGCAACGCTTTGAACAGCAAATCGGGATCAAGTCCAAGAGGAAAGCCTTTTTCAGGAGGGACTTCGTCATTGTCCTTTGCCATACGACCAGAATATTGGGTGTATAAGGGTTTGAGCCCCTCCGCATTTTGCTTGGCTTCTTGATAAAGCAGCAATGCATCAACCAAGACTTTTCTGGGGTCTTCAGTATCATCTTTGTCGCGCGGCAAAAGCATTTTGCTCTTGATCAGCATAAGTTCTGCTGCCATCACGATAAAGTCAGACGCAATTTCAAGATCCATTCGTTTGGCCTCTTCGATATACTCCATATATTGGTCAAAAATCATCACAATGGGAATATCTATGATGCTGACTTTATTTTTGCTAATCAAAGCAAGAAGAAGATCAAGCGGACCTTCAAAAGCGTCTATTCGACAAGTGAAAGATTTGTCTTCCATGAATGTGTAAACTCCTACGAAATGTTTAAGAAGGGAATAAGGCGTACCAGACGGAATATCATGTCACTCAAAAAACTGACGGCATCTCCCAGCCAACCAGTAATAGATAGAGATTTTACCACTATGGTAAGCACGCGCGAAGATGCAATGCCGGGCATTGTGAGAAGCCACTGCGCCACACGACTGCCAAACAAGAGCCAAATCAGGAAAAAGAAGGAGATTTGTCTTTCTTTTTCAAGCAATTTGAGGTAGATGCGATGGGGCAAAAACAAGCCAATAATTCTTGATCCGTCAAGTGGTGGCAGAGGGATAAGATTAAATAAAGCAAAGGAAAGATTGAGTGTCACAGATGCCTTTAAAAACAGTAAAAAATATGTGAGTGCGAGGGCAAGATTTTCAGGCAACAGTGTATTAGTGCCGAAAATGGCTAAAACAAGCTGAAAAAGCAGGGCAGAAAGCAAAGCAAGGAGAATGTTTGCCACAGGGCCCATGAGTGCGGTCAGCGCCATGCCTTGTTTTGGTTTTTTGAAATAACGGGGATTGACAGGAACAGGCCTTGCCCAACCAAATCCCACCAGTAGCATCAAAAGCGCGCCCACGGGATCGAGATGTGCTAAGGGATTGAGCGATAGCCTGCCGTTGTATTTAGCGGTAGGATCACCTAATTTATAGGCGGTATAGCCATGCGCATATTCATGAAATGTCAAGGCAAATAAAATGGCGGGAATAGAAACAAGTTTGAGTAAGATGTATTCTCTTGACATCAGTTTTCACCATTTTCAATCGCTGCTATGATTTCATTCCATAGCTCATTTTTACCTGCGCGTGAAACAGAGGAAAAGGGAAGGAGTTTCACAGGTGCGCCGTTGAGCGCCTCACGAATATCTTCGAGCGACTCACCAAGTGCCTTTGCAGACAATTTGTCGGCTTTCGTTGCCACAACGATGAAAGGAACACCGCTTTCGAGTAGCCATTCGACCCTCATCCCGTCGTCTTTTGTGAGTCCCACGCGGGCATCCACCAATTGCACAACAAGTTTGAGCAGGTCTATATTGGGATTATTGGTGAAATATGAGTCGGTCAGTTTAGACCACTCTTGCTTATTAAATCCTGCTCTTTGCGCATAACCATACCCAGGCAAGTCCACAAAAAACAGTTTTTTGTCGACGTCATAAAAATTGATGGTAATGGTTTTGCCGGGCGTTGCGCTGACTCTCGCGAGTGATTTGCGATTGAGCAGAGTATTGATGAGGGAACTTTTTCCCACATTAGAACGTCCCGAGAAAGCAATTTGTGGCATGGGATCTCTCGGAAATTGATTTGATCGACCTGCGCTGATGCGCAAAGTGACCAAATTGGTATTGATTTTCATGTGTTACCTCAAGCGTGCAGATTGACAGGTTTTGCGCTGTCGGCGAGTGAGAAAGGCGGAGTATTCAAGCCATCCTCTATTTGTGCTCCTTCTTCCTCGGAGAAGACCAGAGAGGGAATATCATCGAACATAGAAACAAAATGGAAACAAACATTGGCACGTACCACTTCGTCGATTTCATCGAGATCGGGTTTGTTATCAATGGGCAAAATCACGTGCTTTATACCTGAGCGGAATGCTGCAAAGGTTTTTTCTCGCAGACCACCGATTGCCAAAATGCGTCCGCGGAGTGTCATCTCACCCGTCATGGCAATATCGCAGCGAACAGGCTTTTTCGCAAATGCGCTGAGAAGAGCAACGGTCATCGCAGCACCGGCTGAGGGGCCGTCTTTGGGTGTAGCACCTTCGGGGAAGTGAATATGTATGTCCTTGTTTTTGAAGGCTTCATCGGGGATGCCGTATTGATCTGCGATGCTTCTAACATAACTCAGGGCAATAGAAGCGGATTCTCTCATCACTTCTCCGAGCGAGCCTGTGAGTTCGAGTTTGCCTTGTCCGTTCATGAGTTTCACTTCAACGGGAAGTAAATCACCGCCTGATTGGGTGTAAGCCAAACCATTTACAATACCGATCATGTTTTCGGTTTCGGGTTTATTGTCATAAGATTTTGGTTTGCCAAGGTAAGCGGAAAGCATATCACTTTTGATGGTGACACTCTTTCGTTCGCCTTCGGCGATCTTTCTCGCCACTTTGCGAATGAGCGTTGCCAATTCTCTCTCAAGATTACGTACGCCCGCCTCTCTTGTATATTTTCTAATGACCTCGCGCAAGGCTTCATCTGTGATTTTGAATTGGCGCTTTGTGAGTCCGTGGCGCTTGATTTGTTTGGGGAGCAAATGGTTTTTCGCAATTGCCACTTTTTCATTTTCGGAATAACTACGAATGTCAATGACCTCCATTCTGTCGAGCAGCGGCTCAGGGATGGTATCATAGCTATTGGCAGTCGCCACGAATACGCAGTCGGACAAGTCCAGCGGAAATTCCACAAAATGGTCTTGGAAATACTTGTTTTGTTCGGGGTCAAGCACCTCGAGCAGTGCAGAGGCAGGGTCACCGTGAGCATCGGAGGTGAGTTTATCAATTTCATCAAGCAAAATCAAAGGATTCATGGTTTTTGCATCAATGAGAGCATTGATAATTCTGCCAGGCATTGCACCAACGTATGTTTTTCTATGGCCACGAATATCTGCCTCATCGCGAACACCGCCAAGGGAAATGCGAACGTATTTTCTCCGCATCGCTTTGGCAAGAGAAGAGGCAATTGAGGTTTTGCCTGTACCGGGAGGGCCTATCAGACACAGAATTTGGTTTTTGACAGAATGAGACAAGCTTTCAACCGCCAAATATTCTAAAATTCTATCTTTTACCTTATCCAGTCCTTCGTGGTCGGCATCCAAAATGGCTTTGGCTTGCTGGATCGTACATTCGCCTGTGGAGTATTGGCCCCAGGGTAAATCAAGGCAAGTGTCGAGATAATTGCGCAAAACTGTGCTTTCCGCTGCACCAAAAGGTGTTTTAGATAAGCGAGCCAGTTCCTTTTTTAGTTTTTTTGCTACATCAGCAGGCAGAGGAGTGCTGTCAATACGGAAAGCGTATTCTTCCAGCTCATCGCTATCTTCGCCAAGTTCTTGCTGAATGACCTTGATTTGTTCGCGTAGGTAATATTCTCTTTGGTTTTCGTCAATATGAGATCTTACCTTTCGGCTGATATCATGCTCACAGCGCATGATTTCCATTTCGTCTTCAAGCAAATAGATGAGTTTCTCAAGACGGGTAACGGGATGGAGAATTTCAAGGATGGATTGCTTTGCATGATAATCTACCAAAGCGGCTGATGCCACAAAGTCTGCAAATATGCCGCAATCTACCATCGCACAGGCGCTGATTCTCATTTCTTCGGTGAAATGGGGATGAATGGTAGGCAGTTCTTTGAGCAGATGGTGCGCGTGCATCATGAGCGCATCCACACGGTCACCGATGACATTGGAGGCGCGCAGAGATTTTGCCACAACGGTGGCTTCAAGATATCCGTCTCTTGCGTCAATACTTTCTACTTTTGCACGAGATAAGCCTTCAAACACCACAGATAGATTACCGTCTGTGGCTTTGGCAACGTGGTGAATTTGGGCAATGGTGCCTGTTCGATAAAAATCTTTTTCTCTGGGGCTGGTGACTTCAATATCTTTTTGGGCAAGCAACAGCACTTTTCCATCTTCAGAGGCGGCTTTGGAAAAGGCCTTGAGCGAAAAGCCTCGCATAATCTCTAAATTGAGTTGAACAGAGGGAAAACAAACCGAACCTCTTAAAGCAATGACAGGTAAGGTAAGGGATTCAGTTTTTTCTAAGTTAGTGGTCATATTATTTAATCCAATCGCATATAAAATTTCAATTAGATATTATTATAACATATAATTTCAATAAATGCTATACAAAAATGATAAAAAAATAAATATTTCACATTTTTTTTGCAAAAAACTTGCAAATTGGCTCAAATGAAGTTATAATGTAATTTGAATAATTATAGATAGGAAATAAAACTTATGCAACTGCAATATAAAGACGACGCTTTAACCCTCATTGAATCCGCTTTAAAAGAAGACTTAGGAACAGGAGATATCACCACATTATCCGTCATTAGCCCTGACAGAACGGCACACGGCATTTTTAAAGCCAAGGAAGACGGAGTGATTTGCGGGCTTGATTTAATTTCAATGGTATATCAAATGCTCAGCCCCGATGTGGATATTGTCTTTCACGTCAGCGACGGTGACTATATCCATCGCGGTGATGTGATAGCAGAAGTGTCCGGCAGAGCACAAACCATGCTCTCGGGCGAAAGAGTGGCACTCAATCTTGTTCAGCACCTGAGTGGCATTGCCACCGCCACCCACAAAGCCGTTTCTATGGTGGAAGGGTTGCCGGTAAAAATCGTAGACACCCGCAAAACAACGCCCGGCATGAGAGTGCTTGAAAAATATGCCGTTCGCGTGGGCGGAGGATATAATCATCGTTTTGGTTTGGCTGATGGTATTCTTATTAAAGACAACCATATCGCCGCTGCCGGTGGCATTACCCAAGCCATTCAAATGGCCAAAAAATACGCACCTCATACCCTCAAAGTCGAAGTTGAGGTGGAGACGATGGAACAAGTAAATGAGGCGTTGGCGGCTGGTGCTGACATCATTATGCTGGATAATATGTCTGTTTATGATATGAAAGCAAGTGTGGATGTGATTGCGGGCAGAGCACTCACAGAAGCATCAGGCAACATGGGTGAGCGCGACCTTAGAGAGGTGGGCGAGACCGGTGTTGACTTCATTAGCATTGGCGCATTAACACATTCTGTAAAAGCCCTCGACATCAGTTTGAAATTTACTTTGAATTAACTTTTAAAGGTGTTTTAAAAAAATGAGAAGATATCTTCGCGATTTCGATACCAGTCGACTGCCATCCCTTGAAACGGATGTATTGATTGTAGGTGCGGGGATTGCAGGTTTATGGACTGCTCTCCACTTGCCCAAAAAGACCACCTGTACGGTGATTTGTAAATATGGATATGAAGAATGCAACTCATGGCTTGCACAAGGTGGCGTTGCCGCTGTTTTTGACGACGACGATACCTTTGAGTCGCATATCAAAGACACCCTCACCGCAGGGGCAGGACTTTGCAATGAAGAAGTAGTAGATATTCTCGTTCGCGAAGCGCCTGAGAATATGTCTGAGCTTATTTCTTTTGGCGTGCCCTTTGATCGTGACGATGAAGGCAATCTTCACATGGGCAGGGAAGGCGGACACTCTTGCCGTCGCATTCTGCATAGCGGAGGAGATGCCACAGGTAGAGCCATTACTTTTGCTTTACGAGAAAAAACAAAGTCACACTCCAACATTCAAATATGTGAAGATACCGTGCTCACAGAAATTTTCACCGATGAACATGGCGTATGCGGAGCATTGGTCAAAGATATTAACGGCTATCGTTATGTAAAAACTGCAAATGTGGTGATGGCAAGCGGTGGCATTGGTCACATTTATCGTTATACCACAAACCCCAGGGGCGCAAACGGTGACGGCATTGCTGCCGCCGTGAGAGCTGGTGCAAAAGTGGATCGCATGGAAATGATTCAATTTCACCCGACCACCCTTATCACAAAGAAAAAGACTGAACGTCAATTCCTTATCAGCGAAGCTGTGCGCGGAGAGGGCGCTATTCTCCGCAATGGCGCAGGGGAGGCGTTCATGGAGTCTGTTCACCCCTTAAAAGACTTAGCACCAAGAGATGTGGTGACAATCGGCATTTTGAACGAACTGAAACGCACCGGAGAACCTCACGCTTATTTGGATGTCTCGTCTATGACACG